>CANOHY010000001.1 GCA_947565915.1 uncultured Eggerthellaceae bacterium
CTTCGTCTCCTTCGATTCGGTGGTCACATGGTAGCGACCGCCCTCTTCGCTCAACTGCATATTCACCACATTATTGCCCGTCAAGCTGCCCTTATTCGCATTCGTCGGCAGTCCAGCCTTACTCACATTGATCACCTGTAGAGCATCATTGCCCGAAGCGGGATCAGCGTCCTCAGCAACTGTTTGAAGCATGCCATAGTACTCCACCGTGAACTTCGGATTACCAAGCTCGTTGGCCTGCACGCTCATGACGGAGGCCACTACGGGCACATCGAGCACCGCTGCCTCGTTGCCTGTGAGCACGATGCTATCCACTTGGCCCTCGGGAACCTCGCTGAGAGCTGTGCCCTCCACGACAGCAGGCGTTTGGGTCACGGTGATCTGCGCGCTCGCATCGCCCGTGCCAGCGTTGCCCAGCAGGGACGCAACGGCCGAATCCTTCACGGCGATCTTCGCCGTCATGCCCAAGCTCGAGAGGTCCGAGACCGGCTCGCCGTTGATCGTTGCCGACATGTTCAGCTTGGTCACCCAAAGGGCGTCCTGATCTTCGGCATCGCTATTCGCGGCACGTGCGGCGAACTCGGGCGCGCTGCCAGCAGTTCCGCTTGCTGGCTCTGCTTGCACGGCATCGCTACTCGCAACCTGAGTCGGCTCGCTCGCATCGCTGGAAACAGGCTGCTCAGCTTCATCGATGCTCGAATCGGGACCCGCCTGATCGCCATCCTCTTGCGGTTCTGCAGCTTGCGGCTCGACAGCCAATACGTCTCCGTCGCTCGCCGGTTCGCCATCGCCAGCCACAGCAGCGCTGCCATCCGCTTCGCTCGAAGCCGAATCGGCAACTTCGCTCTCCGCTTCTTGCCCATCAACCGAAGAATGGCCGTTCCCCGTCGAGAGGATCTTCTGTCCATCTACGAACAGCTCCACGTCACCCTCAACGCTCTCGGGCACCTCGAAATCGACCTTCACGTAATCGTTCTCGAAACTCCCTGAAACCTCCCCTGCCTTCGCATCGGTTTCAACAGCACCCTCGGCATCCTTCGCCTTCTCGTCTTCGGCCTCAAGCTTGGCCTTGTTGGCCTCGGAAGATTGAATCATCTGATAGGTCTCGGCGTCGTAGCACACCTCATCGTGGGAGTGCTCTTCAAGCCCGCAGACAAGCACGCGCTCGTAGCAGGAATCGTCGTGCTGGTGCACAAAGGTGATGGGTTCGTCTTGCACGCACGCCAAAGCATCGGCCGTGGCCGCGCACTGGGCACTATGAACGTGGCTGGGCTCGTCGTTGGTGCACACCAGCCCCATCACGCGCTGGATATACTCATCGCTATGCACATGTCCCACACCGGCAAGCGTGCAGGTGAGCTCGCCTTTCTCGTTATGGCACCTATCTCCGTGCACATGAGGAAGGTCGACTTTGCATGTCAGAACACCGTTGGCGTCGTAGCAGCTATCGCGGTGCATATGCACGACTTCAGGGGCAGTGCAGATAAGATCCCCTTCTTTGGCATAGCACTCGGGACCGTGCACATGCGCGGGGTCGCTCTCGGTGCATTTCAGCTCGCCACCTTTCGCGAAGCACCCGTCCACGTGCATGTGGCCTGCTGGCGTTATGGTGCAGATGAGCTTGCCATCTTTGCTGTAGCACGAAGGGCCGTGCACATGGATGGACTCGCCTTCCGGCAACCCGCACACCAGCTTCTGCTCGTAGCAAGCAGCCGAATGCGCATGCTCCACCTTGCCGCACACCGCTTCACGCTGCTCCATGGTCACACCAGGCATGATGAGCAGGTACGCTGTGAGCGCGGCGATGGCCACGGCGCAAATGGCGAATGCGGTCAGCAGCCGCTTGCGACGACGCGTGCGCCCGTTGAATTCATCAATGCTCGTTTCCATCATCTGCTTGGTCATAGCAATCACCTTCGCTTGCAAACCTAGCCGTTACGCCTAGCTTACTAACCCGAACTTCTCCAGCGGCCATATGGTCGCAACCACTTTTCCCACCAACTGCTCCGTGGAAACGCACCCCACGGCTGAGAACCTTGAATCTATCGAGGTGGACCGATGATCGCCCATTACGAAGTAGCGATTGTCGGGCACCTGGTAAGGCAACCTGATGTCGCATTGGCCCAGTGCGGCCTCGGACACATAGGGCTCGTCGATCACTTGGTCGTTCACCGTAACCGTGCCATCCTCGTCGATGTCAACCCAGCTTCCCGGACCGGCGATCACACGCTTCACCAGCACCTTGTTGTTGTAATAGAACGCTACGATATCTCCCGTCTCCAGCGAGTTCGTCTTGATGCACACCACCGTGTCGCCCTCGTAGAGCGTGGGGGTCATGGAGCTGCCGTAGATGCGCAGAACCGGCATGAACAGCATGGAGACGAGCACTGCCACGGCCGCCACCGACACGATGGCCAGAATGGTGTTGCGCACTGCACGATGGAAGCGCTTGCGACCATGCACGCGGTTGAGCTCCTTGCGGAAATCCTCGGTTGCGGGAATCTCCACTTCCTCGATCCGCTCGGCCTGCTCGGTCTGCTTGGCTGCCGCACCCAGCTGCTCCTCGGCATAGCGCCGTGCCTCGGCAATGCGCTGGTTGTCGGCTGCAAGCTGCGCGCGCTCCTGCGCTTCCTTGCGCTCGCGCTCCTCCTCTTCGTCGAAGACGGAAATGGTGACGAAAACCTCCTCATCGTCTTTCGCTTGGGGAGCATGTTCGCTAGCTTGCGCTGCGAGCTGCACCTCGCTTTCGAGGCGAGAAGGCCCGTCATCTTCGCTCATAGACGACCTCCTCTCGCAGCGATTCACGGGAAACCGGCTCGTCGCTCACCATGGCAGCAACCGACGCATGCGCACCATGCGCACCGCGGCCGCCATGCATGCCGTGTGCGTGCTTGCTGCTTGCTGCCGAAGCCGAGAACAGGGCTTCCGCGTAAGGAAACGATTCCGCCGCCAACTTGGAAGCCGGTTCCGCAACCTGTTTAGCCTGAGGCTCCAAGGTGGGCTCGGCGACTTGCTCCACAATGGGCTCTGCAACAGGTTCCGGAATCGGTTTCACGATGGGTTCACCGGTGGGTTCAGTGGTGGGTTCAGTGGGTTCGGCAGTGGCCTCAGCTGCCGGTTCAACGACCGACTCAACAACCGAATCGGCCACGACCTTGAACACAGGCTCGGCAAGGGGCGCTACGACCGGTTCAGCCGTAGCAGCAGCAACAGGAACCACCGGCTCTGGAGCCGATTCGACAATGGGCGTCACGATAGGCTGCGCCGTGGCCTCAGATGCGGGAGCGAAAACGCTGGCCGCGTCAGCGACCTGTATGATGGGCTCTTCCATGCCAACGGGAATCACGGGAAGCATGGGCGGTTCTTTGGGTTCGCTTGCTTTGCCGCCCGGCACGGTAAGGCCCATCTGGACCTTCAGCTCGGCAAGCGCGTCGTTGTATTGCTCCTGGGCAAGTTGAGCAGCCTCCAGTATGCCGGCCAGGCGCGAAACGGCCTTCTCGGCCAAGCGCGCGATGCGCTCTTGATGCGCCGCGCGCTCTTGGGCAGCTTCAAGCGCTGCCTTCGTTTTGTCGAGCTGCTCGCCCTGCTTCACCAGCAACTCCAACAACTGCGAACGCGAAAGCTTCTTCAGTTTGCTCATCGACGACTTTGCCACTTATCCCACTGTCCCTACTTCTCGTATCCCTAAACCGGCTGCTTGCGCAACCGGCCTCCCAATATCACCAGCATCACGCCGCATGCGGCTGCGCCGATGAGGTAGATCTTGCCAACTGTAGTCGACACCGCGCTCAATATGTCGCCCAACCAAGGCGCGTCGAAAGCCACTTTGCCCTGCACCGAGCTGTAGGCCACCGGTGCGAGGTCCACATCCTCGTTCGCATCGCCTTTGGTGATGAGCTCGCCTTCGGTGGTGTGGTTCGAAACCACACGGTGCGTTATGGTTTCGCCACCGCGCTTGAACACCACGATATCGCCCTCTTGCAGCTGGGCGGGATCGGCTTGTGCAACGTACACCATGGAACCGATGGGAAGCGCCGGTTCCATTGAGCCTGTGAGCACCGTGAGCGACTTCCACCCCAGCACTTGAGGCGCGGCCATGAGAATCGCCACGGCGAGCACGGCAACCAGAGCTATGTAACCAACAATAGTCAATAGAAACCCTAACGGTGTGCGCTTTGCCTTAGACGAGGCTGTCATAAGTCGCTTCCTTCTTGCGACGTCGGACTGCCAAGATCACGATTGCCAGCACGATTGCGAACAAGGCAATAGGCGCGATGATGCGCACCCAGGCGTTCTGCAGGATCTGCGAGCTTTCTAGCAAGTTGTCGAGCGCTGCAGCCAGCGGGTTCTCGTCATCGCGAATGTCCACCACATCGTCGGTGCCCGCGAGCGGCGTGCCGTCATCGGCAATGAGCTGGCCAGCGGGAATCACGGTGGCCGTGCCATCACCTGCGCCTGTTGCGGTGCCTGCGTCGCCCGCACCAGCGCCACCTGCGCCCTCCGTGGACTCGTAGACGAACGTGTACACGTTGCGCGACGCGTCTTCGTACAGCTCGCCCGTGAGGTTGTAGGCTTGCGGCTGATAGCCCTCGATATAGCGATAAGCGATGACCGGGCTGTCGCCCACGTTGCCATAGAACGTCTCTTCAGGAGCCAGGGCGTTGCCGTCGGTGTCCACATAGCGCACTGTGTAAGCGACGTCTTGCCCGCGAATGCCGTAGGCAACCACGTAGTCGATGTCGCGCGTGACCTCGAACGAGGGCGCCACGGTGGCCGTGTTGTTGTCGCGTCCGGCTTCGCGCAAGCCGCGCACGTAATAGCGGCTATCGTTCGAAACGTCTACGTTCTGCTGATAGAAGGTGAAGCGGTCGCCTGCGTTCAGGCCGGTTTGCACGTAGAAGGGCTCGCCATCGATAGTGCCCTGGTTGCCCGCGAAGATGCGCACAGTGTAGGTGTAAGGCTCCTTGGCGGTTGGCTGGTCGGCAGCTTGCGCTGCCACAGGCGCGCAGAATGCCGCTGCGCACACGGCAAGCACCAGCGCAACAACGGCCATGCCAAGGTGGCTTTTCCTCAGAACGGAAAGAAGCATGCTAACGCACCTCCTGTTCGTCCTTGCGGCGCCCGCGGAATCCGAAGATCCCCGCGATCAGCACCACTACGCCAGCCACTCCGCAAATGATGAACAGCGGCAGCATGCGCAGCATGTCTCCCGTTTGCGGCAATGTGGAAGGCGACGTCACCGGGTTGCCAGAAGCTTGGCCTTGGTCTTGGCCAGTGGCACCTTGAACAGGTTCCACGGCGAAGTCGAGTGCCAGCTGGGCAAGCGTGTTCTGGTAGGCATTGCCTTGGGTTTCGCCATCAAGCGTAACATCCAGCGTTACCTTGGCGGATTGCCCCGATTGCAGCGTGCCCAGCAGAAAATAATCCTCGAGGGCACCCGTGGCCTCGTGCAAGCCTTGGCGACCAGAGCTAGAGCTGTCGCCACCCACGGTGTCGCTTGCGAACAGCATGGTGCGCGTGCCGTTAGGTGCGATGTAAGCCAAGTTGTAAGTGTAGGCACCACCCGCAGCCGACGTGGCCGATTCTTCCAAGCTGGCCAAGATGCGGTTGGTCATATACCAATTGGTGGCTTGGTCGTTGTCGTTGATCAAGTTCACCGCCAACTTGATGGTGTCGCCTGCCTGCAAGCCGCTGACCTCTTCAACGATGTCCGTGGCAGTGTAGTTCGTCTGCATGGACGAGCCCTTGGTGAACGTCACGTTCCAGGTGGCGTCGCTTTCGATGGTCTCGGCGTATGCAGGGGCGGCAGATGCCGCAGCGAAGAGCGCAAGCGCCAGGGCGCATGCCGCAGCAACGAAGAACCGCTTGGCGAAACCGAAGGCTTGCATTGCTTTCATGATGTTCGCACGTCCCATGCTACTCACCACCTTCCAAGCTCAGCATGCCATCAGTTACCGTGACCGATGTGCCCCAGGCACTCTGAATGGCCTGCGCAGCACTGTGGTCTTGCACGGCATCGACCGTGGCTTCGAGGCAGAAGCGCATGCCGTCGTAGTCGTAACTCGTGGTGATGGTGGTGTAGGTCTTGCCGTCCTCGCCCACCGTTTCATCGGTGGTTTGCGTAACCTTCGAAGCCACAGCAGGGTCGATTGCAATGGAATCGCACAGCGGCGGCGTGATGTCGCCGGGAGCAAGCGGGCTGTTGTAGTAGAGCACCGTGCGCTCGGTGGTAGAGGCGGCGGGATCAACGATCCAGCCGTTGCGCGTAAGGAAGTTCAACTTGATGAGCTCTGGCGACACGGTGCGCACCTTGGTGCCTTGGGCGTCTTCCCAATAACGCTGGATGCTCACGCGCACGTATTCGCCGATGGTGCCCGTGTTCTGCACGGCAAGGCTTTCAGGGTAGGCGCGGCCCAGCTGCACCTGCTGGCCTTGCGGCAGCAGGTCGGTGAGCAGCTCAGAGGAGCCCTCGCTCCATTGGTCGTTGCCGTCGTAGTTGCGCCAAGCCACTACGTTGGAGTCGTTCTCGATCAGCGACACGCCAATGCTGGACACGTTCAGGCGTGCGACGTAAGGGTCCGAGAAATAGGTGAGCGCCGCGCGCGTGGTTCCCACGGCCGACACGGCAATCAGCACCGCTGCCACCACGAACAAGATGATGGGAACCTTGGGACGCGAGAGAGCTTGCGATAGCTTGCCCATCAGGCCTCACCGCCTTCCGCCGAACCTGTATCCAGGATGTTGTCCCAGTTGGCATAGGCGTTGCCATCTTCGTCATAGAGGGCAAGCGTGCTCTCGTACACCACGATGACGTTGAACTCGGTGCCATCCTTCACGTTTGTGGGCACGTTCTCGATGAGCACCTTCAAATCGGGCGTTCTCTGACCGGCCTCCACGGGGGCACCATAGTAGTAAAAGCCATTGGCGCCGGGAGTCCAGAGGTCATCGCCATCGTAGCGCAGCGTGTAGTCGCTGCCGCCAAACGCCTTCACGCGCACGAACACAGGCGAGGAACCCGTGTTGGAGACCGAAATGGTCTTCGTCCAGTTGTTGAATTCCTCGGTGATGTCGGTGCTGGTGCCCAGGCTGATGGGAACGCTGCCCCTGGTAGTGGCATAGCTGGTGAAGTAACCCCAAGCCACTCCCACAGGAGCGATGAGAGCCAAGCAAAGGCTCAGCGCCACCAGGGTGGTTGCCGTGCGCTTTCCCTTCATGGGCCTCACTCCTTACTCCAGATCCATTGCAGGTCGACGCGACCGCGCTGCGATTGATCATCGGGGGTGCCATAGGTGAAGTTGTTCACGATGCTGCCCCCCTGATTGCCACCGTTGTCGTAGTCGTTGGTGAACTCGGCCACCGCCAGCGCGTCGGAATCGGGATCCACGCCGTCAATCGGGTCGGCCACGATGGGATCGGCAAGCTGCACCACACTGCCATCTTCGGTCGTGGGCCTGTAGGACAAGCCGCTGTAGACCTCGGTGACCGTAACATACGAGCCTGCCGGGATAGCACCCTCCACCAGGTATGCTTGCTGGCCTGCTTGCTCGAAGCTCATGCGCACCACGTTGCTGTAAACGCGATTGGTGCGTTCGGCGTCGGAGTAGGCATCCACCTGGAACACGAAGTCGGCCGGATGGCCCACTGCGAAGGAAAGCAGGTTCTTCTGGATGCTCAACGACCCATAGCGCGGCTGCTCGGCAGGCTTCAGCGTGCCATTCACAGCGTAATGCCATTCATCATTGCCAGCTGTGGTGAAGGCTCCGTTGGCGCCCACCTTGTAGGGCACGGCAACGATTTCGGGATCGAAGATGTATTCCTTGGTGGGTGAAAGGGCGATGGTGGTGTACGTGACGTTATCGCCATCGACGGCCTTGATGGTGTATTGCTTGGGCGCAAGGCTCGCATCGTGGGCAATGACCAGATACAAGCCCGCATTCAAGCCCTCGACCGCGGTTCCCGCTGGCACCGGCTGCTGATTAACCCGCGTCAGCGAAGGCTGTGCGGCATCGGAGTTGAGCGGCGTCTTGCCGCAGGCGATTTGGGCGAGCGCCTTGTAAGAGTCGGCAGCGTTGGTACCAGGCGCGCCAAGGTTGGCCCAATCGATTCCGCTCTCACCCTCGAGAGCCGGAACTGCCTTGAAGGTGTAGGCATCGAAGCCAGGGTCTTGAACCGCTTCGGCAACCTGGTACACGTCGAACGCCAAGCCATCAAGCTGCTGCCCTTCGGGCATGTTCACCGTAATGGAGCAATTGCGTGGCGTAAGGTCAACAGCCGAAGCCGTCTGGGCGCGCACGAAGCTGGTTGCGGCGATAATGCATGCCAGGGCAACAAGGCACGCCACCGCGATGAGGGAACGCCTGTGCATGCCGCGTCCTTCGCTTGCTTGCTCAAGCTGATGCGTCACTGCACTCACCTCCAAATCGTTCCGGTTCAATTTGCCGATATTTTGCTCATAGTTTAGCCTTGCAATTTTACTAGATTTCAAGGTCAAAGTGAAGTTTTGGGACGAAATAGCATAGATGCCCCTCAAGGGGCATCAGCGTAAGCTCGCTACGAGCCAAACCAAGGCTACGACATGCGCTCGAACAGGAGCTACTGATGCTCTCCGATCAGCCGAATCCAATGCATGCATCGCATTGGATTGGGTGCTGCATCGGCCAATGGTCGAAAAAGAAGGCCGGATTGCTATTCATATGGCGCAATCGAATGATTGCAAAGGGAAGAGTAGCCGAAAGCGAGCTTAGGTTCCCCCACCACCAGCGTTGGAACCCGTTGCCCCCGCAGTGCCTGCCGCACCTGTCGCCGCAGCAGCATTCGGGTCAGGGCCTTGCGAAACCACCACGATGATGGCCCCCGTTGCCGAATCCAAGCTCTGCGAGATCACCGACCCTTGGGGCACGGTGCTGGAATACTGGTAGCCAATCTGCATGGTGTAGTCGGAGTATTGCTGCCGCAGCTGATCTTCCGTCATGGACCCAGAAACATACCCGTTCACCATGCTGGGGTCGGGCGTGGAGGTCGATTGAGTCGAATTGGGGCTGCTTGCCATGCCCCATTCCAACTGCGTCGAATAGGTAGGTTCGGCCACCTTCGGGAAGTCTACCGTCTTCTCGCCCTCCAGCGCGCGCGACATGAAGTCGTGCCAGAGGCTGTTCGCCGTGATCCATGAGCTGGTGGACGAGTAGTCGCGGTTTCCTATCCATGCCACGCAGGTGAGCGTGGGGCAATAGCCCGCGAGCACATGGTCGCGGTAGTCCACGCCGGTACCCGTCTTCCCTGCAACCACCTGGCCGTTCGAAGGCCCCGAGCCATAAGCGGTGGCATAGGGAAGCTCGAACACGCCACGCAGCACATCGGTGACCGCTCCAGCTATCTCCTCGGATATGGCGCGATCGCCCGTGGTGTCGCACTCGTAGAGCACCTTGCCGTCTTTGTCCTCGATACGCGTGATGATCACGTAGTCGTGGTGCATGCCGCCCGAAGCGAACGTACTGTAGGCTTCGGCCATTTCCAAGGGCGTGACGTTCTCGGTGCCCAGGGTGATGATGGGGTATTCGGGTAACTCGGCGCTGATGCCCAAACGATGCGCCATCTCGATGAGCTTGTCCACGCCGATGCGCTCGGTCAGGCGATAGTAGCCCGTGTTCGACGACACCGCAGTGGCATCCTTCAGCGTGCGGATGCCATAGTTGGCATTCCCGAAGTTATTGACGGTTTGGCCATTGGCCAACGTGACCGGATTGGTGCAATCGAGGTAAGTGAGGGGGCTGATGCCCTGCTCCAGCGCCGCAGCCAGCGTGAACGCCTTGAACGCCGAGCCTGTGGGACGCCCGCCTTGCGCCGCGATGTTCCATTGGTCGTTGTAGAAGTCGTTGCCGCCCACCATGGCCTTCACATAGCCGTTTGTGGGATCCATGGCCACCAGCGCCGCATCGAGGCCTGGATCCATGCGGGCGTATTGGTCGGTGCAAGCTTGCTCGGCAGCATTCTGCATGTCCACATCGAGCGTGGTGTATATCTTCAAGCCGCCTTCGAACAGGTCGGCATAGGTGCAACCATAGATGTTGTCGGATTGCATGAGCGAGTCGCGTACGAAGCTGGTGAAATAGGGATATGCATAGATACCCTGAAGCGGCTCGTCGGGCGCGGGGTTGAGCACGAGTTCCTCGGCAACCGTCTGATCGTATTGCTCCTGGGTGATGTCGCCCGCTGCCAACATGCGCTCGAGCACCTGATTGCGGCGTTCCTTGCAGGCAGCTAGGTTCTCCTTGGGGTTATAGGCCGTAGGCGATTGCGGGATGCCAATCAAGGCTGCAGCCTGCGACAGCGTGAGATCCTTGGCAGAGGTTTGGAAGTAGTTCTTCGCCGCAGCCTCGATGCCATAGCAGCCATCGCCGTAGTTGATGGCATTGAGGTACATGTTCAGGATCTCGTCCTTGGAATAGAGCTTCTCCATCTCGAGGGCTAGCTCGGCTTCGCGCGCCTTGCGCTCCAGCGTGATGTCGTTCGCCTCGGAGGAAAGAGCGGTGTTGCGCACGAGCTGCTGCGTGATGGTGGAAGCACCTTCCAGGTTGCCACCCAGGAAGTTGTTCACCACGGCACGGCCGATGCCTTGGATGTCCACGCCGTCGTGCTCGTAGAAGCGCACGTCCTCCACATCCACCGTGCCCTTCACCACATAAGAGCTCACATCCTTGAGATCCACGGGGTCGCGCTTCTCCAGCTGGAACTTGGCCAAGAGCGTTTCGCTATCGGCTGCGTAGACGTACGATTCCTCGGCGAAGCTGAAGGCTTCGGTATTGAGCTCGGGGAGGTCGCCGATCCAACTGTTGTAAACCGAGAACAGGCCACTGAAGGCGCGATATCCCATGAATCCGAGCGCGACCACCACGATGAGCGCAGCCCAAGCAACGGCATGGCTCTTCGATTCGCGAAATTTGCGTCGTGCTTTCATGAGTATCCTCATTTAGTCCAGTTGAAGTGCGAGTTCAGCCATTATACTTCAGGGGAGAACAGCAGAAACCGACCAGGCTAAGGCTAGATAACTTATTCGCAGCATGCTCAAGAATTTTCCACGACCACTCGAACACCCGGGCGTACCCGAGCTCTTGGCGCCCGCAGGCAGCATGGAATGCCTGCATGCCGCCGTGCGCGCAGGTGCGGATGCCGTGTATCTGGGGCTCGACAAGTTCAATGCGCGCCGCAATGCCTCGAACTTCACGCCGGAGAACCTGAGCGACGCCTGCGCTTACGCGCATCTGCGCGGGCGACGCGTGTACGTAACCATGAACGTGGAGATTCTGCCCACCGAACTGGACGAGGCACTGCGCTATGCACAGGCGGCGGCCGATGCCGGCTGCGATGCCTTGATACTGCAGGATGTAGGGCTGGTGTGCGAGGTGCGCCGCCAGCTTCCCGACCTGCCCGTGCACCTGTCTACGCAGATGAACATCCATAACGCAGCGGGCATCGAGCTTGCAGCTGCGCTGGGAGCCTCGCGCGTCACCTTGGCACGCGAGCTGACATTGGCGGAGGTCGCGCACTTGACGACCATAGCTGCCGATTTCGACATCGAGGTGGAATGCTTCGGCCATGGCGCCTTGTGCGTTTGCTATTCGGGTCAGTGCCTGATGTCGTCGCTGATTGGCGGGCGATCGGCGAACCGGGGGCTCTGCGCCCAAGCGTGTCGGCTTCCCTACGAGCTGCATTGCGAAGATGGCGAGGGCGCATTGCCTGCCGAAGGCGAACATTTGCTTTCGCCTCGCGACCTATGCACTATCGACTTGCTCGCCGACCTCAGTGCAGCAAACGTGGCATCGCTGAAGGTTGAGGGACGCATGAAGTCGCCCGAGTACGTGTTCGAGGTGGTTTCGACCTACCGCGAAGCTTTGGACGAGCTGGGTGCTGGTGTAGGCGCCGATGCAGGCGCGGACGAGGGCGCTGATGCGATCGCCAGGAGCGAAGAGGTGCGCGCAGCTCGACGCGAGCGTTTGGCCGAGGCCTTCAGCCGCGGATTCACCACTGCGTACCTAACGAACGAGCGTGGAAACGACATCATGAGCTACGGACGCCCGAACAACCGGGGCGTGGCTATAGGTCGAGTTGCAAGCTGTGCAGAGGACAGCGCTTCGTTTCGCACCGAGGTTGACGTGCATGCGGGCGACGTGGTCGAGTTCTGGACGAACCGCGGGCACTTCACGGCAGAGCTGGGCAACGACGCATCGGCTGGCAGCATGGCAAGCGTGCCGGTTGACCAGCGCACCAGCAAGGGCGACCGCGTGTTTCGCGTGCGCAATGCAGCAACAGCTTTCCAAGACGATGCCTTCGCACCGCGCATCCCCATAAGCGGACGCATAGAGCTGCTCATCGGCAAGCCTGCGAAGATCAGCTTCTCGACCGGTGAGGTCACCTGCACTGTTGAGGGCGAAGTAGTCGAGCCCGCACGCACGAAGGCACTCGATGCGGCCGACGTGGCTGCGCACGTGGACCGTCTTGGGCAAACGCCGTTCATGCTGGCTGAACCGCTCGACGTTTCACTGGATTCCAATGCCGGCATGAGCTTCTCGCACCTGCATGCCCTGCGTGCTGAATGCCTCCAGCAGCTTCAGCGAGAGATCCTCTCAGCTTACGAACAGCAGCGCGAACACGAGCATGACCAGCATCTTTCGCGCGATGAGCTGTCGAATGCGCTTATGGCCCAGCTTCCCTCCGCCGAAACGGTACCGAGCGAACAGGCAACCGTATGCGCCTGGGCCACCAACCCCGCTTGCGCACGCGCCGCGCGCAAGGCAGGTGCGGCTCGCATATACGTGCCGCTGCTGAACTATCGCCGCAAGGAAGCTCAGATGGTCGGCGTGCGCATGGGCGAAGTGGAGCAGGCTGGCTATCCGAAGGGATGCGTAGCCGCCTTGCCGACCATCGACCACGACCCCGTGGATTCCACGCGCGAGGCGCAGCTCGCCTACGAACTCTGGGACTATGTGGCACCCAGCAAGCCCGTGCTCGCCGATAACCTGGCGGATGCATGGCGCGCTCGTCTTCAGGGTGCCGCTATTGAGGTAGGACCGCACGTGCCCGTCACGAACCAGGCGTCGCTTCGCTTCATGGCCGAACTGGGCGTAAGCCGCGTATGGCTCTCACCCGAGCTCACGTTGGGCCAAGTGGCCGACCTCGCCGAAGCCTCGACCATAGAGCTGGGCATCACCGTAAGCGGCGCTCAGGAGCTGATGATAACCGAGCACTGTCTGCTAATGAGCCAAGGGGCATGCAACGAGGAATGCAGCTCGTGCAAGCGACGGTTCAAACGGCATTGGCTGGTTGACCGCAAAGGCTTCGAGTTCCCTGTGATTACCGACGCACTGGGCAGGTCGCATCTATACAACGGCATCGCACTGGATGCCAGCGGCAGCATGATGGATTTGATGGACTGCGGCGTGCGCAGCTTCATGGTGGACACCACGCTGCTGAACAAGGAGCAAGCGGGCAATGCCGTGCGCCGCATCGTGCGCGCACGCGACCTCGCGCTCTCGCAGCATCGCGCGCTCGAGAAACAGCCTGGCACTACTACCGGGCACCTCTTCCGCGGCGTCCAATAGCATAATCGGCTGTCGGCAACCCTTCCCAGAACCACGGCTATTTCTGCAGCCCACATGCGCAGGCGCCCGCGCCGTTGCGCATGGGTGCGAAGCCAAGGCAGCACGTATTAAGCCAAGCTGCACGCCTTACATTACAGAGCGGCGGCGGCTTCATCGGCCTGCTTGAGCGCGTCGTAGCCTTCGTTGTAGAGCGATTGGATTTGGCCTATGCGCTCGTTCACAGCTGCTTGGTCAAGGCCACCTGCATCCACATCCGCATAGAGCTGGACGTATTGGTTCAGCGCATCGCTCAGCTTGTCCGAACCATTTTGATAGTCGGTTTGGATGTCCTTCAAGTCGTCAGGCGCCTCGAGCGAAGAGAGCTTCGCGAGCTGGCTCAAAGCGTCGTTGGCACTGGAGCGGATAGCCACGATGTCTGCGCTGGAAACCGATGAGACGAAGGTGCCCAGATAGGAATCAACCTGCATCATGATCTCGTTCACTTGCGACATGTATGCGCGGTTTGCCTGCTGTTGGCTATCGGCTTCGCTGTTCATCGCGCCCATGCAGCCCGTCAAGGCTGCGACCAGCGCCAACGCAGCTGCAAATGCAGCGATCTTCCCTTTCATGCGCACACCTTCCAAACCTCGTGCCTTGCATCAATCCGAACATGGCAAAGAACTTTACCATGCATCCTGAGCTTCGCAGCCAATCAAACGCACCTCATCGCTAACCTGTTGGGGTTGCGGGCGGTTGCGAAGCGCCACCTGAAGACGAATTGCCAGAGCTGCCCGCATTGCCGGTTTCCGTTGAGCCTCCAGCATTAGCAGATCCACCCGTATCAGAGGGAGCAGTGGGCTTGGTCGAGGAATCGGCAGGCGTGGAGGGCTTGGCGTTGTCGCCCGATGAGGAGTTGCCCTTCTTGTCAGCCTCGGCCTTCTTCTTATCTTCCTCTTCCTGCTTCTTCTTCTCTTCCTCTTCCTTCAGCTTTTTCTCCAGATCCTCGCCATAGTAAGCAAACGACTGCGTCACATGGTAATCAGGATCGTCGTAGGCGACGTATTTGGGCTTGTCTTCCTTGGGGAAGTCCTTCACTTTGAGGTTCTCTTCGTCCATCACGCGCGAGGCGAACGTGCGGAACACGTCGGCGCACGAACCCGTGGGCACGGCAGCCTTGTTCGACGGGTCGCCCACCCAGATGGCTGCTGCGAAATACGGCGTATAGCCTACGAACGAGATGTCCTTGTAGTCCTCGGAGGTGCCTGTCTTGCCCGCCACGGGCTGCCCGTTGTACATTGCCGCAGCCGTGCCCGTGCCGAACTGGACCACGCCCTTCATAACTTCCTGCACAGCGTAAGCTTGCTCGGGCGTGAGCACGCGCTTGGCCGTCTTCTCGTAGTCGCGGTTGTCCACGACGATGTCGCCATCGCGGCCCTCGATATAGGCTACGGCCACCGCATCGTGGCGCACGCCGCCATTGGCGATGGTGGCCACAGCGTTCGCCAGCTCCAACGGAGTGATGTTCTGCACTCCCAAGGTGAGCGTTGCGGCTGCCTCGTCTTCGTACAAATCGGAGGTTACGCCCAGCTCGTAGGCCATGGAAGCGGTTTCCTCCACGCCCACCGAGCTAATGAGGCGCACGAAGCCGGTGTTCGACGAGATGGCAAACGCATTGGCGATGGTGCGCGTGCCATAGCTGGCATTGCCGTAGTTCTCGAGCGTGTAGTTGTCGATGGTAGCTGGCGATGTGCAATCGACATAGGTCAGATCGGGGTCGATGCCCAGCTTGATGGCCGTCGCCAGCGTGAATGTTTTGAAGACCGAACCACACGGGCGTCCGTTTCCACCCTGGCCTGTAGCCAGGTTCACCTCGCTCTTCGAGAAATCGGAACCACCCACTATGGCCTGGATAAAGCCCGTCTCGGGCTCGATCACCGCCATGGCAACTTCCATGTCGTCGCCATACATGCTCTCGCGCTTGATGCGGCATGCTTCCTCAGCAGCCTCTTGGCGCCCGATGTCCAGCGTGGTGTACACCTTCAAGCCGCCTTTGAGCACCTCGGCCTCGGAGAGGTCGAACTCGTTGTAAAGCAAGTCGCGCACGTAACTGCCGAAGTAGGGGTACAGCTTGAAGCTGTCATCCACCAATTCCTGTGGGTTCAGCTGCATGGGCGTGTTGATGGCCTCTTGGTATTCCTGCTCGGTGATGAAGTTCTCCGACAACATGCGGCTGAGCACCACGCCTCGGCGCTGGAGCGCCTGATCGGGGTATTGCAACGGGTCGTTGTAAGTGGGCGATTGCGGGATGCCCGCCAAAAGCGCAGCCTCAGCCAAGGTGAGGTCGCTCGCCGGCTTCGAGAAGTAGCGTTTGGCTGCCGCCTCGATGCCATGTGCGCCTGACCCGAAATTGATGGTGTTCAGGTACATGATGAGGATTTCGTCCTTGGAGTGCATCTTCTCCAGCTGAAGGGCGATGTAGGCCTCGCGTATCTTGCGCTTCACCGAGATGTCGTCCATCTCCTCGGCCAGGATGGTGTTGCGCACGAATTGCTGCGTGATGGTGGAAGCACCTTCCAGAGAGCCGCCCGTGAGGTTGTTCACGAAAGCGCGCATGATGCCGTAGAGGTCCACGCCATCGTGCTCGTAGAAGCGCGCGTCTTCCACGGCAAGTATCGCATCGATGACGTTAGGGCTCACCTGATCGAGCTCCACGGGTTCGCGATATTCCAGCTGGAAGCGCGCCAGCACGGTTTCGCCATCATTGGCATACACATAGGTGGGAAGAGCGGTGTTGAATGCGCTGGCCTTGCTGTAGTCGGGAAGATCCGAGAGCCACGCGTACAGCACCGCAATGGCGCCGCCACCAAGCCCCACCAAGATAACAGCTACAACAGCCAGAGCCGTGAGCCCTCCGGCGAAGGTCTTCCGTTTCTTGACGCCAGTGCGATTCTTAGCCGAGCGAGAACTCATTTCACCCCTCTGTTAAGCCAATAGCCAAGCATTCTAACATCAACATATGTAGTTTCTGCTAGTTCCGAGAGGCATTACCTCAACAGGGAATCCAAGTGCACTCCATCGGCTTTGAGGCGCTCGTGCACCTCTTTCATCTGAACGTCGATTGCCGCTCGACCGGTTCCGCCCTCCGTCTGACGCGCGTCGGCGATGGCACGCAAGTCGGTCATGGCGACCACGTCTTCCTCGAAGAGGTCGCTTTCGGCCTTGAAGTCGGCAAGCGCTAGGTCGTCCAAGTTGCAGCCACGTTGCTCGCACAAAAGAACCAGATGCCCCACCACCTCGTGCGCGCGCCGGAAGGGCATGCCCTTCTTTGCCAGGTAGTCGGCAATATCGGTAGCAGCCAAATGCCCCTTCGCCACGCTTTGGGCCATGGCATCGGCATTCACCGTGAGCGTGCGCACCATGCCCTCCATGCACAGCAGGCAATCTTCCAAGGTGCGTGCTGCATCGATGGCGCCCTCTTTGTCTTCCTGAAGATCTTTGTTGTAGGCAAGGGGGAGCGATTTCAGCGTGACCATCAATGCCACGAGATCGCCCACCACGCGGCCCGTCTTGCCGCGTATGAGCTCCGCGAAATCGGGATTCTTCTTCTGCGGCATGATGGACGAGCCTGTTGACCACGCATCCGACATGGTGATGTAGCCGAACTCCGAGGTGGACCAAAGCACCAGCTCCTCGGCTAGGCGCGACAGATGCAGGCAGCTCACGCTTGCCGCGTAGCTGAGATCCAGCAGAAAGTCGCGGTCGGACACCGCATCGAGCGAGTTTTGCGACACGCATGCGAAGCCCAGCTCGCTTGCCGTCATGCGCCGATCGAGCGGATAAGTGGTGCCTGCCAGAGCCGCTGAACCCAACGGATTCACATCAGCTGCTTCGTAGGCGGCTTCGAGGCGCTTGAAATCCCGCGCGAACATGTGGACGTAAGCCAGCAGATGATGCGCCAGGAAGACCGGTTGCGCATGCTGCATGTGGGTATAGCCGGGCAGCAGCACATTTCGGTTTTCCTCCGCCTTCTGCACCAGCGCGCTCCGTAGCGCCAGGTTCGCCGCCATTAGCTCGCGGCAGCGGCGCTTGGCGAACAGGCGCGTGTCGGTGACCACTTGATCGTTGCGCGAGCGGCCCGTATGCAGCCGAGCACCCGCCTCCCCGATGTCGGCGATCAGTTGGCCCTCGATGGCCATGTGGATGTCCTCGTCATGGATGTCGAAGGCGAAGTCGCCTGCCTCGATGCGCGCCTGTATGCGATCGAGGCCCTCTACGATAGCCTGAACGTCTTCGGTAGGAATCACGCCCTGGGCACCAAGCATGCGCGCGTGGGCTTTGGAGCCAGCGATATCCTCGCGGTAGAGCTGCTTGTCAACGGGCAGCGAGGCACCGAATCGCGTGGCAAGCTCTCCCACGTCCTCGGTGAAGCGACCGGACCATAGCGCCATTCATCTTCCTTTCACGCGCGCAAGCTGCGAGCCCTTGCGAGGTTAGTTCTGGTTATCCAAGCGGTTCTGCGCCCACGTCTTGGCCGACAAGGCGAAGAGCTCGATGAAGCCAGCCGATGCCTCGTGGTTGAACTCGTCACCCTTGTCGTAGGTGGCAAGCGCGTAGTTGTAGAGCGAATAGGGGCTGCGACGCCCGACCACGGTGCAATTGCCCTTGTAGAACTTCAGGCGCACCGTGCCCGTGACATGCTTCTGCGTTTCGTTGATGAAGCCGTCGAGGGCTGCCTTGAGCGGCGCGAACCACGAGCCGTAGTACACAACTTCGGCCCATTTGTGCTCAACACCCAGCTTGTAGTGCAGCACCTCGCGCTCCAGGCACATGTCCTCGAGCGCCTTGTGCGCCGTGATGATGGCCAACGCGCCAGGTTGCTCGTAGCACTCGCGGCTCTTCACGCCCACCAGACGGTTCTCGATCATATCCAGGCGCCCGTAGCCATTGCGCCCCGCGATGTCGTTCAGCTTGTAGATGATGTCGATGTAAGCCATGGGCGTGCCATTGATGCCACAAGGAATGCCCTCTTTGAAATCAACTTCCACATATTCGTCCTGGTCGGGGGCAGCCTCGGGTGAGGTAGTCATGGTGTAGATGTCCTCGGGTGGCTCGTTCATAGGGTCTTCCAGCACGCCGCATTCGATGGCACGGCCCCACAGGTTGTCGTCAATCGAATAGGGCTTCTTGTTGGTGACGGGCACCTCAACGCCATGCGCGGCAGCCCACTCTATCTCCTCGGGGCGCGTCTTGAACGGCCACTCGCGCACGGGAGCGATGATCTTGATGGAGGGGTCTAGCAACATGATGGACGTCTCGAAGCGCACTTGATCGTTGCCTTTGCCCGTGCAACCATGGGCGATGTACTTCGCGCCGTGCTTATGGGCGATTTCCACGAGGTGCTTGGTGATGACCGGACGCGAGAGCGCCGAGAGCAGCGGGTACTTGTTCTCGTAGAGCGCATTGGCACGGCAGGCATCGGTAAGGTACTCGTTTACGAACTCCTCGCGCATGTCCACCACATAGCACTCGATGGCACCCGTGCGCAGCGCCTTTTGCTTGATTGCCTCGAGCCCCTCGTGCTCTTGGCCGACCTCGCCCACCACGGCGATTACGTCGAGGTTGTGCTCGTCCATCAGCCACTTGATGCAAATGGAGGTGTCGAGACCACCCGAATATGCCAGAACTACCTTTTCTCTCTCTGCCATGATCGATTCCTTTCGCATTCGCACTGCCCTTCGCCTGCGGGCAGTAGGTTGACCGGTGTTGATTCTACAGCAGCTCGACCAGCCGAGCAGCAAGCACGTCGACATCTTCCTGCGTGCAGATGAGCGGCGGCAAGAAGCGCAGCGTATGCGGACCCACGGCGTTCAGCAGCAAGCCCTCATCAAGGGCTGCTAGCACCAGGGCCGGCGCATCCACCGACTCGTCGAACTCGGCTGCGCGCATCAGGCCCAATCCGCGCACTTCCTTGACGTGCGGAAGCTCCGCAAGCTTGTCGGCGAGATAGGCACCCACGCGCGTGACGTTTTCGGCTATGCCATCCTGCGGGATGGTGGAGAGAACGCAATTGGCTGCCGCCACCGCAAGATTGCTGCCGCCGAAGGTGGAACCATGCTCGCCGGGCTCGAACGCCTGGGACACGTGCGCCCTCGCAGCGCAGGCGCCCATGGGCACACCGCCGCCGATGCCCTTGGCCATGGCAATGATGTCGGGCATGACGTCGAAATGCTGGAAGCCGAAGGGATAGGTGCCGCAACGGTAGATGCCGCATTGAACCTCGTCGAACATGAGCAGCGCATCCGCCTGCTCGGTGAGCAGGCGTGCCTGGCTGAGAAATTCCTGCGTGCAAGGATACACGCCTGATTCACCTTGCACGGGCTCGATGAGCACTCCGCAGATTTTGCTGCCCATCTGATCGAACAGCTGCTGCAATGCGGCGACGTCGTTGGGTGGCGTAGCAATGAAGCCATCAGGCAATGGCTGGAACACTTCCTGCTTGACCGGCTGCGCCGTTGCCGCCAGCGTGGCAAGCGTGCGACCGTGGAAGCTGCGCTGCAAGGTGACGATGACGCGCTTGTCGCAGGGGGCCGTTGGGTCGGCGGCGCGCTTGCGCGCATAGAGGCGTACCAGCTTGATGGCGCATTCGTTCGCTTCGGCGCCCGAGTTCGCAAAGAAGGTTTGCCAGTGCTCGGCATCCTCGGGCTCTTTCAGGTTGATGAGGTCGGAGATGCGCTGTGCCAAATGCCCGCGCCCTTCGATGTAGTAGTAGTTGCTCACGTGGATGAGGCGGTTTTCCTGCTCCTGGAGTGCCTGCACGAGCGCCGGATGACAGTGCCCCAGGCTGTTCACGCCAATCCCAGCAATGAAATCGAGATACTCGTTGCCGGCGTCGTCCCACACACTCATGCCCGAACCGCGCACCAGCTGCACCGGCTTGCGGCCAAACGTGTGCATGATGTATTCGTCTTCAAGCTTCTTCTCTTCAAGGTAACCCATGGTGTCTCCTCGTTCTTTAGATCGCAGGCAACAAGCGCCACGTTGCAGCGCCATGCTCGACCAGGTTCGCGAATCTATTTGTTCTCGAGCAGCTTCGCGGCGAAGTTGCCCAAGGGCGCATGCGCGCTTTCGGCATCGCTCTCTTCGGCGTAAACGGCAGTGCCCACGCCGCTCAGGGTGAGCAGCTCCAACAAGATGGCGTGGGGTATGGTGCCATTCACGATGTAGGCGCTTCGCACGCCACCCTCGAGCGCATGCACGCACGACTGCAGCTTGGGAATCATTCCCGACGAAAGCGTGCCACCATCGATGAGGTCGCGCGCCTCACCAGTAGCGAGCTGCGATACGAGCGAATCCTTGTTGTCGAAATCCAAGTACAGGCCATCGACGTCGGTGAGGAAGAGGATCTTCGTAGCCCCCACGGCTGCGGCTATTTCGCCCGCCATCACGTCGGCATTGATGTTGCAATAGCCACCATCGTTGCCGATGGCAACCGATGCGATGATGGGGATGTAGTCGGCATCGATGAGGTCTTGCAGAAGCGATGCATTGATGCGCTTGATGTGCCCCACGCGACCGAGGTGCTCGTTGTCGGGCTCGGCGATGACGGTGCCACCATCGATGCCGCTCACGCCAACGGCGATGTTGCCATGCCGATTGAGCGAGCGAACGAGCTCCTGGTTCACCTTTCCGGCCAAGATGGTGCGTACCACTTCCATGCCCTCATCGGTAGTGACGCGCTGCCCCTCGTAGAACTCCACGGGGATGTCCACCTGCTGCATGGCAAGAGTGATGTCCTTGCCGCCGCCGTGCACGATGACGGGGTTAGCCCCGACCGTCTTCAGCAACACGATGTCGTCCATCACGGCTGCTCGAAGCTTGGGGTCCACCATGGCAGCGCCGCCGTATTTGATGACGATGGTCTTTCCGGTTATGTTCTTGATCCAAGGCAGAGCCTCGGCGATGAGCTGTGCTGATTCTTTGTCTGTCACGCCAAGCGGGCGTGTGTCCTTCGATAGCTTCATGTGCGGTAGTCTCCGTTTATCGTTATGTAGTCATGCGTAAGGTCGCATGTGAACATGGTGCTCGATGAGTTGCCTGCGCCCAGATCGACTCGTATGCCGATCTCAGGGCGCTCGAATCGTCGCAAGGCCTCTTCCTCGCTGAAATCAACGGGAAGCCCCTTGCGGCAAACGGGGATGCCCATGATGTCGATGTCCACGTCTTCTTGGCGGAAGGCAGCGCCCGACTTGCCGATTGCCATGGCAATGCGCCCCCAATTGGCATCGTGGCCATACACGGCCGTCTTCACCAAGGGCGAATTGGCAATCGCCCGCGCGGCGAGGTCGGCATCGGCATCGGTTGCCGCACCTTGGACGTCCACCACGATGAGCCGCGTGGCGCCTTCGCCATCGGCCGCCATCTGACGTGCCAGGTTCAAGCATACGGCGTGAAGCGCATCTTCGAATGCCTTGCAAGCGGCCGAGCCTGGCTGAAACAGCGGCAGGCCAGAGGCCGCAGCGCCTGATGCGAAGAGGTAGCAACAATCGTTGGTGGATGTGTCGGAGTCCACACTGACCTTGTTGAACGTGGTTCCCACCACGCGTACGAGCACGTCATGCAACGTGGATGGGTCAAGCGGAGCGTCGGTGGTAATGCAGCTGATCATAGTGGCCATGTTGGGCATTATCATGCCCGAGCCCTTGGCCATGCCACCCACCGTGAACACACAGCCTTCATAGCCGACCCGATCGCCCGAGAACGTCACGGCCGCTTCCTTGGAATGCGTGTCGGTGGTGATGATCGCCTGCGCAGCATCGGCCCCGCCTGCGACGGAAAGCGATTCGACGACTTGAGGGATAGCGGTTTCGAACACGTGCATGGGCAAGCGAACGCCGATGACTCCGGTGGACGCCACCATCACTTCGCAAGGCGGGCAACCCAGGTAATCGGCAACGCTGCGCGCTGTTTCGCGGGCGTCCTCGACCCCTTCGGGACCCGTGGCCGCATTCGCCGTTCCCGAATTCACTACCAAGGCACGAGCCGTGCCGAACGAATTGCCCTCGAGATGCTCCTTGGAAACGATGATGGGTGCCGCACAGAACACGTTCTGCGTGAAAGTGGCAGCGCAAGCCGCTGGCTCATCGGCCACTACCAAGGCGAAGTCGAGCCGATTGGGATCGCGACGAAAGCCACCGTGTATGCCCGCAGCCTTGAAGCCACGTGCGCTTGACACGCCGCCGCCGGGAAGCGGCGTGCATGCCATTGCAGCAGCTTCGCCATTCTGCTTTTCGAGCGGTTGCGTATCTGAACTTGCGCGCACGGTATTGCCTTTCGCCTAGAACGGGGATGCTATCGATTGAAGACCGGTAGTCTCAGGCAGTCCATACACCACATTAGCGCACTGCACTGCTTGACCAGCCGCGCCTTTGCCTACGTTGTCTATGGCACAGGTAGCGATGATCGCGCCTGTGCGCTCGGAATGGACGACCGCCACATGCGCGCGGCTTGTTCCCGCAACCGCCGAGGTGCGCGGCTGCTCGCCCGATTCCAGCACCGATACAAGCTGGTGGCCGTTATAGAAATCGCGATAGATGCCCTCAAGCTGTTGCTGGGTAACGCCATTTGCGGCAGGCAAGGTAACCGTGGACAGAAGGCCACGGTCGAGTGGAGCCAAATGCGGCGTGAACACCAAGCGGCCCGGAATGCCGAGGATCTGCTCGATTTCGGGAGTGTGCCGATGCGAGGCCACGCCATATGCTTGAAGGTCTTCGTCGGCGAAGCAGAAATGCGTGCGTGCGCTCGGCTTCTTGCCCGCACCCGAAACCCCCGAAATGGCATCTGCCACGATAAGGCCCTCGCCCACCAATCCGGCATGGATGGCAGGATAGGCGGCAAGCGACGTTGCCGTGGGGTAGCATCCCGCACATGCCACGAGCACACCCTCGCCTTGCGCATGACGCCGTGCTAGCTGATGCAAGCCATCGCCGAACAGCTCTGGAAGGCCGAAAGCCGCTTGACTCAAGAGCTCCCGCTGGGTGTGGGGCACCCCGTACCACTTCTCGTAGACGTCAGCATCCTTCAGACGGAAGTCGGCCGAAAGGTCCACGACCACCTTGCCGGCCCTTACGAGCGAAGGAGCCTCAGCGAGCGCGGCCGTATGGGGCACGGCCAGAAAGACGACGTCGCATTCGTCGAGCGGCGCTGAATCGTGAGCGCTGAAGCGCAAGTCCGTGCACCCATCAAAGGCTGGATACGCTTCGCTGACCAGCTTGCCCGCCAGCTCGTCCGACGTTGCGACGATAGGTTCGAACTCTGGGTGAAGCAGGCAGAGGCGCACCAATTCGATGCCCGCAAACCCTGCCGCGCCGACGATCCCTGCCTTTAGTGCCATGTCCTGTATGCTCCGCTCCCGATTCGTGCAAAATGCAATCGTAAGAAAACGCCTTGTCATTTGCAAGTTCGCAAAACAGATTATCTTCCAAATAACCAGTAGTGCGGTAAAGTGTTCATCGCCACGTAACAATAGCAAGGAGCCATGCCGTGACCAGCAATGCCAACAGAGACCGCATCGTCGACTACGTGAAGAGCGGCATCAAGCGCGCAGATGAGCCTTTGCGCTTGGGCGTCGAACTCGAGCACTTCGTCACCGACGAAGAGGGTTATGCCATCCCCTATGCAGGAGATTTCGGCATCGCAACGCTGCTCGAAGAGCTCTCGCCCGAATACGACGAGCAGCAGTTCAGCAACTCGGGCGCCCTCATAGGGCTCATCCGGCCAGGCGCAGCATTGAGCCTGGAGCCAGCCGCACAGTTGGAGCTCTCGGCCGGGCCTTACGAAGACATCGGCCTCATACGCTACGATTTCGAAGAGTTCCACCGGTCGCTTGCGCGCACGCTCGAGAAGCGCAAGCAGCGCATCATCATAGAGGGTTACCAACCTGTAGCGAAGGCCGACGATCTTGCGCTCATTCCGAAGATTCGTTATAAGCTGATGGATGAGCACTTCCAAAAGATCGGCCCTTATGGTCGCTTCATGATGCGCGGAAGCGCCTCTACCCAAATATCCATCGACTACACCTCCGTAGATGACTGCCTGCGCAAGCTTCGCTTGGCATCCGCCGCTTCGCCTCTGTTCGCACTGCTCTGCGACAACGCACCTGTCTTCGAGGGCAAGCCGCGCACGCACGAGCTGATGCGCACTGAGATCTGGCGCGAATGCGATCCGGCCCGTTGCGGTTTGATTCCAGGCGTGCTTTCCCCCGATTTCACTTTGGAGGATTACGCCGACTACATCTTGCGCACACCCGCGATCTTCGTGCCGCAGCCCAATGGCATATCCCGCGCTACCGAGCAAAGCTTCACCGAGATCTTCGCAGAGGAACCCTTGCAAACGGCCGACATCGAGCATGCCCTGTCGATGGTCTTCAACGACGTGCGCTTGAAGACCTATATCGAGATCCGCTCTGCCGACGCCATGCCTGTACCCTTCGTCGTAGCCTACGCAGCGCTCGTCAAAGGTCTGTTCTATGCACCCGAGAACCTCGATGCCCTCGATGAGCTCTTTGCTGGTGTCGACGAAGAAGCCGTATTCGATGCCAAGACGAACCTCATGGCTTGCGGCTACGATGCCTTGGTGTATGGAAGACCAGCAGCCGAGCTTATCGATTACCTGTTCCAACTTGCTTACGAAGCGCTCGCTCGCAACGAGCGCAGCTATCTGGTGCCACTCAAGCAGATGGCGTCAACACGCAGAACGCTTGCTTCGATAATCGCGCACTAGCGACGCAAAGGGGCAAATGCGAGCTAGCCCCTCTGCATCACCCTGAATCAGAGATAGAGCCCCGTTCGGTCGATGCTCTCCAAGACTATGGTTCCGAACATGAGATGCTCGAGCATCTCGGGACTGAGAGCTACGAACCCATCGAAGCCCTCGCCGCACATCAAGACTGGGTCGTATCCATCGCAAACCATGTTCGCCAAAGTGCCGACTGGTTCTGAATAGCTGCATTCCACCGTTCGCATAACTGCTCCCTTCCTCGTTGGTTTGTTGAGGACATGATAGCAGATATTACGAACATTTGTTCGTACTTTTTCAGATTTCTACCAGGAGAGAAGCTCGTAGCCATCGTTCGTGATCACGACCTGCACTTCCCATTGCGCAGTAGGCTGGCCATCGGCAGTGCGCACCGTCCATCCGTTGGGGTCGGAGGTGTCGATTTCCGGCTTGCCCATGTTCACCATGGGTTCGATGGTGAAGCAGAGGCCTGGCACAAGCACGCATCCCTCCCCCGCGTCTTCGTGGAACCCCACCCAGGGATCCTCGTGGAATTCCCTTCCGATGCCATGACCGCCGAACTCGCGAACCACCGTGAAGCCTGCATCGGTGGCCACCTCGTTCACCGCACGCGAGACGTCGCCCAAAAGCCCCCACGGGCGAATGGCCGCAAGGCCAGCTTGCACCGAATCGTACGTCACATCCACCAAACGTTTCCGTTCGGGATCTACCGTGCCAATGCAGAACATGCGCGACGAATCGCTGAAGTAGCCATCTTTGATAGTGGACATGTCCACGTTCACGATATCGCCCGATTTCAGCACGTCATGCTCGCTGGGAATGCCGTGGCACACCACCTCGTTGATGGACGTGCACACGCTTTTGGGGAAACCCTCGTAGTTGAGGTCGGCCGGGATGGCATCATGCTGCTTGCAATAATCGTAGACCCATTCATCGATTTGCGCAGTGCTCACTCCCTCGCCGATATGCTCGGCAACGTAATCGAGCGCACCCACGTTCACCTCGGCCGAGCGCCTTATGCCCTCGATATCGGCTGGCGTTTTCAGCAGCTTGCGCGGAAGCACCCAGTAGCCTTCCGCTTCCATGGCAGCCATGCGCTCGTCATTGCCCAGATGGCATTTCTTGTATTTCAGTCCGCTGCCGCACCAGCATTCGTCATTGCGCCCGGGCAGCTTCGATCTTGCGAGCAACATGTTCGTCACATCCTTAAGCATTCTAACGATACGCCCCTTGCAGGGCGCATCCGCTGCTTCCACGTCCTTGCGCTTCCAGGCTTCCGCGCCTCCACGCTTTCCCGCTAGCTGCGCACTTCGGCGCCTGTTGCAGCGCACACCTTCTGCACGAGCTTGGACATGGCGCCATCAACTTCCTCGCTGGTGAGCGTGCGGTCGGGCGCACGGAACTCAAGCGAATAGGCCATCGACTTCTTGCCTGCGCCCACGGTTGCGTCATCGCGATACACATCGAAGAGGCGCACGTCCGAGAGCAGCTTGCCGCCAGCACTCGTCATGCAATGAACCAGCTTCTCGCTTGTCACGTCCTCGGGCACCACCAGCGCAAGATCCACTTCGACTGCCGGAAATTGCGGCACATCGACATAGTCGCGTGCAGGTCGCATAGCCTGCCCGAGCGCCCTCATGTCCAGCTCGAAGGCAACAACTGGCGGCGTTGCCTCGAAGGCTGCTGCTGCCAAGGGGTGAATCTCGCCTACCCAGCCAAGCAGCGTGCCACCACTCAGCACCTGCGCGGCGCGCCCTGGCTGCAGATGCGGCGCCTCGTCGGCACCAAGCTCTTTGAAGCGCAGCTTCGGCAGCGCCAACTCGCGCGCGAGGCTCTCGACCACGCCCTTGCCATCGAAGAAGTCGAACGGCTGGCTTGCGTTGTTCCAGGCCGCATCGTTCATGGCTCCTGCCAGCACGCCAGCCAGCTTCAGCCGCTCCTTGGGCTTCTTGGATCCCTCGCGAGCCGAGAACACCACGCCAGTCTCGTAGAGCTGCACGTTCTTCACGCCGTGCGCTTGGTTGTAGGCAACCGAGCGCAGCAAGCCCGGAATGAGCGACTGGCGCATAAGCGATTGCTCGGAGTTCATGGGATTGATGAGCTCGACCGGCTCACCCAAGCCCTCAGGCGACATGCGCAGATCGACAAGCTCGGTGGGGCTGGCGAACGAATAGGTGGTGGTTTCGTTCAAGCCAGCTGATGTCATAACGCGGTTCACGATGCGCTCGAGCTTCTGCTCGTCGGTAAGCGCACCTACGCGCGCGGGGCTGGCTGGCAGCGTGGAGGGCACGCGGTCCATGCCCCAGATGCGCAGGACCTCCTCGTAGAGGTCGATCTCGCGCTCGAGGTCGGGGCGGAACGTGGGCGCAACCACTTCCAGTGTGTCAGCATGGGCTGGCGCGATCACCTCGCAACCCAGGCGCTCGAGCGTATCGACGATCTCGGTACGCGGGATGTCGGCGCCCATCATCTTGCAGAAGCGCGAGATGCGGAAACGCAGCTCGCGCGGCTCGGTGGGTTTCGGATACACATCGATGATGCCGGGGCACACCACACCACCCGACACTTCTGCAAGCAGTGCCGCCGAGAAAGCGGAGATGTCCGCGATGGGCACATCGTCTACGCCACGCTCGTAGCGAATCGACGACTCGCTGATCAGCCCCAAGTTGCGACTGGTGCGACTGGTGCGGCCCGGATTAAACGTGGCTGCCTCCAAGAGCACGCTGGTGCTGGTGTCGGTGATCTCGGAATCGAGGCCACCCATCACGCCCGCCAAGGCAACGGCGCGCTCGGGCGTGGCAATCACCGTCATGTCGCTGCTAAGCACGCGCTGCTCGCCATCGAGCGTGGTGAATTGCTCGCCATCTTCGGCAGCACGCACGATCACATGGGCCTTTCCGTCTTTGCCCACGAGCTTGTCGTAATCGAAGGCATGCAAGGGTTGTCCGTACAGGAACAGGATGTAGTTGGTTACGTCTACCACGTTGTTGATGGAGCGTGCCCCTGCCGCCTGAACGCGCTCTGCCAACCACTGCGGCGATGGCCCCACCTTTACGTTCTTGATGATGCGCGCCGTGTAGCGGGGGCAGCGGTCGGGGTCGTCGATCTGCACCGTGGCAAGCTCGCTTACCTTCGGCTTGTTCTGAGCCTCTTCCAGCTCATAGAAGGGAATCGCATAGTCTTCCTTGTACATGGCGCCCACTTCGCGCGCCATGCCCACCATCGACAGGCAATCGGGGCGGTTGGGGGTTATCTCCAAGTCTAGGATGGTATCGCCGAGGCCCGCATACTCGGCAAAGGGCACTCCGATGGGCGCATCTTCGGGCAGGATCATAATGCCGTCGTGGTCTTGTCCGAGGCCCAACTCGCGCTCGGAGCAATTCATGCCACAGCTGGCAACGCCGCGCAGCTTCGACTTCTTGATCTTCACATCACCCGGAAGCTCGGCGCCGACCAGTGCGGTTACGATATGATCGCCCGCATTGAAGTTCTGCGCGCCGCACACGATCTGCAGTGGCTCGGGGGTGCCATCTTCGCCTGTGTTCCACTCGCCCACGTCCACCTTGCACACCCACATATGGTCGGAATCGGGATGGCGCTCCTTTTCGACCACTTGCGCCGTGACGATGTTCTTGAACGAGGCGCCGAGCTCCTCCACGCCCTCCACGCCCGTGCCCGTGAGATCGAGCCGATCGCAGAACGCCTTGAGGTCAGAGGGGACGTCGACGTATTCGCCTAGCCATTTCAAAGATACTCTCATGATTGCCCTTTTTCTAGAATTGACGAAGGAAGCGCATGTCGCCTTGCAACAGAAGGCGCAGGTCAGGCACGTTGTATTTAAGGCACGCAACGCGCTCTACGCCCATGCCGAACGCGAAGCCGGAATACTTCTCGGGGTCGATGCCGCTCATCTCCAGCACGTTGGGGTCCACCATGCCGCAGCCCAGGATCTCCAACCAGCCCGTGCCCTTGCACATGCGGCAACCCGCGCCGCCGCATACTGCGCACGACACGTCCACTTCGGCAGAAGGCTCGGTGAAGGGGAAGTAGTGCGCACGAAAGCGCGTGCGTCGCTCGGGTCCGAAGATAGCCTTGCAGAAGTGCTCGAGCGTGCCCTTGAGGTCGCCGAAGGTGATGCCCTCGTCCACTACCAGGCCCTCTATCTGCGTGAACTGGGGAAGATGGCTAGGGTCGGCCACGTCGCGTCGATACACCTTGCCCGGCGCGATGACGTATATGGGAAGCCCTTGATCTTCCATCACGTGCACTTGAATGCCACTTGTTTGCGTGCGCAGAAGCACGTCGGACTCGCCCTTCACGCTGGCCTCGTCGCCCGAGCGATCTACCACGTAGAACGTGTCCTGCATGGAGCGGCTCGGGTGATCGGCCGGTGCGTTGAGAGCCGTGAAGTTGTAGTAATCGGTTTCCACCTCGGGACCAGTGGCCACGGTATAGCCCAGACCCAGGAACACGTCGGATATCTCCTCGGTCATGCGATTGATGAGATGGCGCGTTCCCAGCTGCTGAACGCGGCCGGGCAGCGTGATGTCCACGGCTGCCGCATCGATGCTAGCCGCTAGTTCGGCTGCCGCCAGCGTGGCCTTGCGCTCTTCCAAAACGCTTTCCACGGCACCGCGCACCTCGTTCACCGTTTTGCCCACAATGGCGCGCTCTTCTGGAGGAATCTGCCCCATGCCGCGCAAATAGCCCGTCAGCGTGCCCGACTTGCCCAGCACGCGCACGCGCACCTCTTCGAGGGCCGCCGTGGTAGGGGCGTCTTGAATCTCTTGAAGCACCTGCGCCCGAAGCGTCTCGACTTCATCAACAATAGCCATGCTTCGCCTTTCGTCTTGCGAATCAACACAAACGAAGAGTATACCGCTTATGGCAAGGGTCGATGGCGTTGGATATGCGTGCGGATGCCCTGGCGACAAAGCCTATCGCGCGCTCTGCAGGAGCTCGCGTGCATGAGCAAGCGACGCGTCGGTGATGGCACCTGAGAGCATGCGCGCGATTTCCTGCTCGCGCTGGACGTCAGCCACTTCCACAATGGCGGTTTCGTCGCCTTCGCGGCGCACCACGTAGTGCGCGTCCCCGAACACCGCTACCTGCGCGAGATGCGTGACCACGATCACCTGATGGGTTTGCGCCAGTTCGACTAGAAGCTGGGCGAGCGCTGTTGCCGTTTCGCCACCCACGCCAGCATCGACCTCGTCGAACACGAGCGTTTGGACGGTGTCCTTCGCGCCGAGCACGGCTTTCACGGCAAGCAGAACGCGGCTTATCTCGCCGCCCGAAGCAATCTTGCTCAAAGGCCGAGGGTGACCGTCAGCTACGGGACTGTAGAGGAATTCGAAAGCGGACGGGCTCAGCGCGGTCCACGCTGAGCGCGGTGCGCGCTCGAGCTTGCAAAGCAACTGAGCCTCACCCATGTGCAAGCGGCGCATGATGGCAGTGACTTCATCTGCGAACTGGGGCGCTAGCTTGCTGCGCGCCGCATCAAGCGCATCGGCAGCACTGGCAAGCGCGGCTTCGGCTTCGTCCGACTGGCGTTGCGCGCGTTGAAGGTTCTGGTCGTAGTCGTCTACGAGCGAGATAGCTTGCGCCGCTTCGTCAGCCTTCGCGAACACGTCCTCCATGCGCGGGCCATACGTGCGCATGAGGCCCTGAAGCGTCGAGAAGCGTTCCTGCTGGAAAGCCAACGTTTCGGCGTCGAAGTCCACCTGGCCAGCAAAGTCGCGCACGACTGCGGCCACATCTTCCAAGACGAAGCCAGCCTCGCGCAGCGACTGAGCGCTCGCGGCAAGCTGCTCGTCTACCTGCGCCACGCTCTCGAGCGCAGCGGCTGCCGTATTCAAGCCGTCAAGCGCGCCGCCGTCATCGCCCAATGCCGCACGCGCCGTGCTGATGGCGGTGGCAAGCGCCTCGGCGTTCTCGGCGATTTGCAAGTCGTGCTGAAGCTGCTCGTATTCGCCTGGTTGAGGATCGACTTCCTGGATGCGTCGCAGCACGAAGCGCGCCTCGTCCAACTTTGACGCCGAGAGCTCTGATGCGCTGCGCACCTGTTCGAGGCGCTGAGCTGCTTGCGCGGCCTGCTCGAAGGCTGCAGCGTAGGTGCTTGCTGCTCGTTCGACCTCGTTACCCGCCCACGCATCGAAGAGCGACAGGTGCGTGGCAGCCCGTGCCAGCTGCTGATGCTCGAACTGGCCGCAGAGGTCTATGGTAGGGGCAATGGCTGCGGCAAGCTCGCCCATGCTGGCCATGGTGCCGTTCAAGGTGGCACGCGAGCGGCCGTCCGCGCTCACCTTGCGCACAACCACCACCTCGTCGGCGAGGTTGCCCGGGGATGCCGGCGCTTCGCATGGGATTGCGTCCTTCGCTGGGCGCGAATCGCAGGGCGCCAGGCCGAAGAATCGGCCCGAGACCTCCAGCTCGCGCTGCCCATCACGCACCATATCGGCGCTGGCTCGACCACCCATCAGCAGCTTCAAGGCGCCGATAAGCGCCGTTTTCCCAGCGCCGGTCTCGCCTGTGAGCACCGTGAGGCCACGCACCGGCATCAGCGATGCTTCGCTGATGAGCGCTAGGTTCCTCACATGTATCTCGTCTATCATGGACGTGATTATAGCAACTCGATACGCCTTGCTGGCCAGTGAAGGAGCACGACATGCGCGCAGTTATTCAACGTGTTGCCAATGCGAGCGTGAGCATTGAAAGTGTTGAGGTGGGTGCATGCGAGCGTGGCTTGCTAGTATTCTTGGGCGTAGGGCAAACCGATACCGAAAACGATGCCGAGCGCCTTTGGTCCAAGATCGCCAAACTGCGCATTTTCCCCGACGGCGATAAGCCAACGGGCGCCTCGCTTCTGGACATCGACGGCCAAGTGCTCATCGTGTCGCAATTCACGCTGTATGCCGATTGCCGCAAGGGAAACCGCCCCTCGTTCACCCAAGCAGGCGAACCCGAGGAGTCTCGGCGCCTCTACGAGCGATTCGTTGCCCTTGCACGCCGCGATGTTGCGCATGTGGCCTGCGGCGAATTCGGTGCCGACATGCAGGTTTCGCTCGTGAACGACGGGCCTTTCACCATCTGCCTGGATACCGATGACCTTGCACGCCCGCGCCACGCGTAGAGTGCATTGCACGGCCGCAGCGAGCATGAGCCACATTGCGCGCCGGTTGCCACACTAGCCGCGCAGGAAGCGCTCCCACCACTCGCGCGTGGCCATGCCCGTTGCGGCCAGCATGTCGAGCATCTTGTTCTGCTCGGCAGGTGACATGTACTTGAACGACTCCTTCATCTGCGCCTGGAAAGCCTGAGGGTTGCGCTGCGCTTCGCCGAGCAAGCGCTGCAAATCCGACGCATCGAGGCCCTCGAGTCCTTCAATTCCCTCGAAGTCGCCTGCCAGGAGGTCGTCCATACCTTCGGACATGCCGTTGGCACCGAACATTCCCTTCAGATACGAGAAGTCGTTGTTGGCGCCCTTCGTTGCCGCATATGCACCCAAGTCGCCCGAGCTCATGGAGCCAATGCTGTTCATGCCCAGTGCACCCATGGTGGAACCGATTGCTTCGCCCACGCCAGCGCCCGCCTCCGCCCGAGGCGCAGCTGGGCGCGGGAAGTCCAAACGGTAGAGCTCTTCGAGCATTTCAGGGAAGCGGGCGGGCACATCGCTTCCACCCTTCGACTCGATCGAGAACACGCCTTCCTCGAACACGATGGAAAGCGACCAGCGTCGCGACCCAGGCGCCGACCCGTCGCCATAAGCCTCTTCCCAACCGAACACGCCCAAGCCCTGAAGCGCATCGCGCAACGACTCCGCTTGCGAGATGGGCACCTCGCGCGAAATAGCCGAGAGCGGGTTGGTCGCCGAGCCCTTCGTCACCTCCAGAGTGTAGAACTCGCCAGCTTCATCCTGCGGGGCGCGCAACCGCATGAGCGATCGCGGTTGACGCCCCTCGATGATCCAAAAGGTGAAGCTTTGAAAGGGAAGCTTGTTGGTTCTTGCCATGCTTGCTCCTGACGGTTTCGCTATCCACAGGCCGAAAGATATGCCTTTCCCGTTCGAGTGAGAGGTCGGGCGCGAAAGCCGAGCGCGAATAGCATCATCTGGCGAACCACCCAACCCTTGCGTTTCCTCACTCGCAAAGTGCGTAGGTCACAGTCAGTATACCCTCGACGTGCAACACTGCCCTGCTTCGAAAGCAATGCTACACTTTCCAACATGTCGACGCATCTGAGGAACATAGAAGGCGCTGAGATGGAGGGCAAGCTGCCCGAGGTGCGCCTAGCCAGCACGCCTTTCAAAGTGTGCTCTCCCTACGAACCAGCCGGCGATCAGCCACAAGCCATCGAAGCCTTGGCGCGCGGCGTAGAAGACGACCTGCGCTATCAGACCTTGCTGGGCGTAACCGGCAGCGGCAAGACCTTCACCATGGCCAAGACCATCGAGGCTGTGCAGAAGCCCACGCTGGTGATGGCTCCCAACAAAACGCTGGCCGCGCAGCTGGCCGCCGAGCTGAAGGAATTCTTCCCCGACAACGCCGTGGTGTACTTCGTGTCGTACTACGACTACTACCAACCAGAAGCCTACGTGCCCTCGTCCGACACGTTCATCGAGAAAGATGCCTCCATCAACGAGGAAGTCGAGAAGCTGCGCCATGCAGCCACCAGCGCCCTGCTATCGCGGCGCGATGTGATCGTGGTGGCATCGGTGAGCTGCATCTACGGCATCGGCAGCCCCATGGACTACGCTGGCATGGCCGTATTCCTGGACAAGCAGGTGCCCATCGAGCGCGACGACGTGATCTACCAGCTGATCGACATCCAATACGACCGCAACGACTACGAGCTGAAGCGCGGCACCTTCCGCGTGCGCGGCGATGCGCTCGACGTGTTCCCGCCCTATGCCGACAATCCCATCCGCATTGAGTTCTGGGGCGACGAAATCGAGAGCATCACCGAGATTGACCTCGTGAGCGGCGAGGAGCTGATGGAATACCAAGCGCTGCCCATCTGGCCAGCTTCGCACTACGTTACTGCGCGCCCGAAGATGGAAAACGCCCTGCGCACCATTCGCGATGAGCTACGCGAACGTTTGGAGCAATTCAAGGAGGAAGGCAAGCTGCTCGAAGCCGAACGGCTGGAGATGCGCACGAGCTATGACCTGGAAATGCTGGAGACCATGGGCTTTTGCAGCGGCATCGAGAACTACTCGCGCCACCTGGATGGGCGAAACCCAGGCGAACCTCCCTACACGCTGATCGACTACTTCCCCAAGGACTTCCTGTGCATCATCGACGAGTCGCACGTCACCGTGCCGCAGATCCGTGGCATGTACGAAGGCGACCGCTCGCGCAAGGTCACCTTGGCCGAACACGGCTTTCGCCTCCCCAGCTGCTTAGACAACCGTCCGCTGCGCTTCGACGAGTTCGAATCGCGCGTGCCGCAGTTCATCTATGTAAGCGCCACGCCTGGCGACTACGAGCAGAATGTGAGCCAAGCATTCGTCGAGCAGATCATCCGTCCCACCGGGCTTCTGGACCCCGAAGTGATCGTGCGGCCCACCATCTCGCAAATCGATGACGTGATCGACGAAGCTCAGCTTCGCACCGAGCGTGGCGAGCGCACGCTGATCACCACGCTGACCAAGCGCATGGCCGAGGACCTCACCGACCACTTGCTGGACCGTGGCGTGAAGGCACGCTACATGCATTCGGACATAGCCACGCTGGAGCGCGTTGAGATACTGCGCGAGCTGCGTCTGGGCAAGTTCGACGTGCTAGTGGGCATCAACCTGCTGCGCGAGGGACTAGACCTGCCCGAGGTGTCGCTTGTTGCCATCCTGGACGCCGACAAGGAAGGCTTCCTGCGCAACCACCGCTCGCTGATCCAGACCATCGGACGCGCGGCGCGCAACGTGTCGGGCCAGGTGATCATGTATGCCGACAAGCTCACCGACTCCATGCGCACTGCCATCGAGGAAACGCGCCGTCGCCGCGAGATCCAGATTCGCTTCAACGAAGAGCACGGCATCCAACCGCAGACCATCCGCAAGGCCATCAACGACGTGCTCAGCTTCGTAACGGAAGACGCGCAGGGCCTGAGCGCCGAGGACATCAACAAGGAGCTGGCTGCGCTCTCGCGCGAAGAAGTGCTGCGCATCATCGGCAGCATGGAAGACGAGATGGCACTGGCCTCGCGCAACATGGACTTCGAGCAAGCAGCTACGCTGCGCGACCAGGTGGTGAAGCTGCGCGCCGAAGTGGAGGGCCAGTCGGAAACCGACGTGCTGGCTAACCTGAAGAAGCAGGCACGCAAGGGCTCGGCTTTCGGGAATCGCAAGAACGCAGCTTACGGTAGCTCGCGCCGCTCGTAGCCCGTCTCGCGGGGCATTTGACCCTGCGGGCTCGCCTCGCGTACGCCCTGTACGCGTCATCTCGCCCTCGGGCCAACTGCCTACGCGAGATGGGCTACGACTCTACCCGAGAATCGACTTCACCGACTCGCCTCGAATGTGCCTGCTCGAAGGGCCATAGCCTTCAACCCCCCCGCAGGGAGCGAAGCGACCGAGGAGTGAAAGCGGAAGCTCTTCGAGCAGGCACATGTGCGTATGGACTCTCAGCATGCCACCGATGTAGCGCGGTCGTGATTGAGATACCACGCCTTCACTTGGTCGTAGAGCTCCTGCTTCGACCGGTCATTCACGAACACGACGTCGGCTGCCTCCGCGCGCTCCTCGTCAGTGATCTGCTGCGCGATGCGTCTGCGCACGTCGTCTTCCTCGAACCCAGAGGCAACGGCACGCTGAATGCGCAGATCGAGCGGCGCGAGTATGGCCACCACTACGTCGGCGATGTAGGCAAGCGAGGCAAAGCGCGTCTTGAACACGGAATATTCCACCACCACAGCATCGGTACCTGCAGCTTCGAGCTCATCCATCTTGGTTCTGAAGGCATCCTCGATGCGCGGCATGGTTATGCGATTGAGCTTGCGCGTGCTAGCTGGATCAACGAAAGCCCGTGCAGCCACCTCGCGACGATCGACATCGCCTTGGGCATCGAGCACCTCGGGGCCGAATGCCTCCACCAGCTCTTCCTTCACGATGGGCCAGGAATGCACTTCGTGGCCAATCTGATCCAAATCGATAGCAGGAATGCCCTGATCGACCAGCGCTTGAACAGCTGTGGACTTCCCAGCACCCATTCCACCGATTACGAAAATCTTCTCCATGGTTGCTCCGTCCCCCTCAGCTACCCAACATGCTTCCCTTGTTTTCATGATAGCCATACTCGCTTCGAGGAACCGCAGCCTTTCGGGTTCGCATCAGTATGCTCGGGTGGCCGGTTGTCGCAGATACAAAAAGGGCGGCCGAGCCAATGACCCGACCGCCCTTCAAGCGTTGCGCTCTAGCGAAGATGCACGCTACTCGGCTTCCTCGACTGCCTCCTCGGCAGGCTCTTCGCCCTTCTCGGCCTCGGCGATCTGCGCGGCTTCGTCGGGCGTTTCAGCCTGTCCCTCGACGCCCTCGTTCACATCGCCTTGCGGAGTCTGCTCGCCAATGGGAGCCTCGACCTCTTCCTCGACCTTGGCAACCTCAGCTTCCTTGGCTGCCTTGGTCTCCTTGCTCGGCTGCGATTCCACGACTACCGTCTCGTCAATGGGAATCTCGATGCCCAGCTCGGCGGCAGCGGCCTTCATGGACAAGCTGATGCGACGACGCTCGGGATTGACGTCCATCACCTTCACCTTCACCACATCGCCCACATGCACGACCTGCGCAGGAGCATCGATGTGGCGCGGAGCCATCTCGGAGATATGCACCAGGCCCTCGGTAGCCTCGGCCAGCTTCACGAAAGCACCGAACGGCACGACCTTGGTCACGGTGCCGTCGACGATGGTGCCCACCGGGTAGCTCTCGACCAGCTTGATCCACGGATCAGGCTGCGTCTGCTTCAAGCCCAAGCTGATGCGCTCGCGGTTGAGGTCCACGTCGAGCACCTCGACCTCGACCTCTTCGCCCACCTTCACGACTTCGGAAGGATGGTTCACATGGTTCCAGGAGAGCTCGGAGATGTGCACCAGGCCATCGATGCCGCCCAAGTCCACGAAGGCACCGAAGTCCACGATGCTGGAAACGGAGCCCTTCAGGCGCATGCCCTTGGTGAGCTTGGCGAGAATCTCGGCACGCTCGTTCTTGCGGCCCTCTTCGAGCAGCACGCGACGCGAGAGCACCACGTTGTTGCGATTGCGATCCATCTCGATGATGCGAGCTTCGATCTCGGTGTTGAGGTACATGTCGAGGTCCTTCACGCGGCGAAGGTCCACGAGAGAGGCGGGCAGGAAGCCGCGCAGCCCGATGTCGATGATCAGGCCGCCCTTGACGACCTCGATGACCTCGCCGGTAACAGGCTCGCCAGCCTTGAACTTCTCCTCGACGGCAATCCAGCTGCGCTCGTATTCGGCACGCTTCTTGGAAAGCACCAGGCGGCCATCCTTGTCCTCCTTCTGGAGAACCAGAGCCTCGATCTTGTCACCCACGTTCACCAGGTCGGCAGGGTCAGCATCCTTGCGAATGGAAAGCTCGCGCACGGGGATGACGCCTTCGGACTTGAAGCCGATGTCTACCAGCACCTCATCGCGCTCGATCTGCACGATCTCACCACTGACCAGGTCGCCCTCGTCGAACTCGGTGAGGGTGCCATCGATCATCTGGTTCATCTGATCGTCGGAGACCTCGGAAAAATCGATGATGTCGGGGTTTTGAATGTCTGTCAAAACGGACCCCTTTCTTGTCGGGGACCCGTCAACATGGTTGATCGGCAGTTCACCATGTTCGCTTCGCTGAAAGCATCCTACGTGAGGGCCGCGTTACAAACATGTCTCGGGGGCCAATATGTCAGCTGCAGGCCCATTCCTGCAAGCCGGGTTAGTATAGCACGCTGGCTGCGCACGATAGACGACGTTGCAAATCTTCACAGCCGCGCAGGTGGCTACCATCCGGGGGGGGGATGAGGTGAATGCTGGGGAATCGGAGCAGCGACCCTTCGCCGCCGTGAACGTAGCGACCCAGGAGCGGAAGCAGCGACCCTTCGCTAGGCAAGTGCCTCATACAGTAAAATGGGATCAGCATGTTGGCCGTTGCGCCAACGGGTGGAACGATTCGTCTGACAGAGGAAGGGGAAAGCATGAAACCAAGAAGGATCGTAGCGTATCTCGCAGCGTGTGCGCTTCTCGTGTTCTCGCTTGGTGCGCTCACAGCTTGTGCCGACAACAGCAAGGAAGTGATCACCAAATCGCTCACGGAGGAGATCGAGCAGCTGAAGAACCCTGACGCGAGCGCAATCGAAAGCCTTACGTCGAGCGCTCAACTGAGCCAGTTCGAGCAGCTCGGATTGACGCCCGAAGAGGTCGTAAGGGCATTGTTCGATGGATTCGACGGCACTATTGACGAGGTTGTCGTCGACGGGAAGAAGGCCGTGGCAACGGTAACGGTGAGCAGCAAGGACTTCTCGGAACTTCAGACGGCAATGGAAGCGCTTGTCACCGACATAACCACGAATCCTGGGCAGTTCGTCGGCATGAGCCAAAGCGAGATCATGGAATGGGCTGGCCAAAAGACCATGGAGGCCATTCAAGGACTTCCCGTGGTACAGCGCGATCCGGTTGAGGTCGAATACGAGCTGAACGGCAATGTGTGGGAGCCGGCAGCAGGACAAGAGGAGCGGTTGGCTTACAGCATGTTCCTGTAGCGCGAACAGGCGACCTCGAGCGCACTTGCCAAGCAACGACCCCGGAGCATCTCGGTGTTCCGGGGTCGTTCTTATATGCAAAGACGAACCAGTTCTCCCTTAAGGATGAAGCCGAGCCATAGGGAGGAGCCGGAGCTTTCAACCCCCGCAGGGAGCGCAGCGGCCGAGGAGTGAAAGCGAAGGCTTCTCCCTAGGGCGAGCGCCACATGTAGGAAACGCTACCCAGTACGAACGCTCCCGGAAGATGCAGCTAGATGGCGGCACTCCCACGTTCGCGGGTGCGAATGCGCACCACTTCCTCCACCGGGCTCACGAACACCTTCCCATCGCCTACTTCGCCCGTGGCTGCCGTGTTGCAGACGATGTCCACCACGCCATCCACGGCATCGTCATCCAACACGAGCTCGAACTTCACCTTGGGCACCATGTTCAGCAGCACCTCGCTGCCACGGTAGTACTCGCTCCAGCCATGCTGGTTGCCACAGCCCATCACCTGCGAGATGGTCATGCCGGAAACATTTGCGGCGAACAGCGCCTCCTTCAAGGGTTCCAGCTTCTCGGTGCGCACGATTGCGGTTACGCGTTTCATCGCTCAACTCCTTCTGACGAGAATCGGTTAGTCAAGGCCCAGGTAAGCCGGGTAAGCGCTCTCGCCGTGAACGGAAACGTCCAGGCCAGCCGCCTCGTCTTGCTCGCTCACGCGGATGTTGCCCCTGAACAGCGCCTTCACGATGAGCCCCAGAACAAGGCCACCCACCACGACGAACACGAGCGTTACCAGGATGCCCAGCACCTGACTGCCCAGCAGGCTGGGATCACCGGTATAGAAGAGGCCACCGAAATCGGTCCAGGAAAGCTCGGGCACGCAGAACAGTCCGGTCAGAATGCCACCCACAACGCCGCCCACGGAGTGGCAGCCGAATGCGTCGAGGGCATCGTCGTAGCCAATCTTCCTCTTCAAGAACGAGATAGCGAAGTAGCAGCAAGGCGACACGATGACACCCATGATGAGCGCAGCCCAGGGCTCTACGAAGCCTGCAGCGGGCGTTATGACCACGAGCCCCGCCACAAGCCCGGTTGCTGCGCCAACCAACGTTGCCTTGCCCACCTTCACGCGCTCAATCACGACCCAGCACAAGCTGGCAGCAGCAGATGCGGCAACGGTGTTCAGCAGGGCGAGCGCCGCCACGCCGTCGGCCTGGAATTCGGAGCCCGCGTTGAAACCGAACCACCCGAACCACAGAAGCCCCGCGCCAAGCAGCACGAATGGCACGTTGTGGGCACGGTAGCTCATGAGGCCGAACCCGCGGCGACCGCCCAGCAGCAGGCACAGCACCAAGCCAGTCACGCCCGAGCTGATGTGCACCACGTCGCCCCCAGCGAAGTCGAGCGCGCCGATCATGTCGCCGATCAAGCTGCCATCGCCACCCCAAACCATATGGGCCAGCGGCGCATAGATAAGCGGCACCCAGAGCACCAGGAACAATGCCAGCGCCCCGAACTTCATACGGCCAGCAACGGCTCCCGTGATAATGGCAGTGGTAATCATGGCGAATGCCATCTGGAACCCGATGTTCACGATGGCGGGATACACGAGATCGCCCGTGGTGTCCTGCGCCTCGACGAACATGTCTTGCACCGCCGAAAGGCATCCGATCTGGTCGAATCCGCCGAAGAAGGGAATCGAGCCATCTCCTCCATAAGCGAACGTCCATCCGCAGATGATCCAAACCACGCCCACGATTCCCAGCGCGGCCATGACCATCATCATGGTGTTCACAACGTTCTTGCGCCGCGATAGACCTCCATAGAAGAATGCCAAACCTGGCGTCATCAACAACACGAGCATGGTGCAGATGAGCATGAATGCGGTTGATCCCGTGTCGTACATAATCCTTCCTCCTTGAGCGAATCGAAGATTGTCGTCCTGGCTTCGATTCTGGGCAACCAATGTTTCAACGGCATTTCGATGCTGTTACATTGTGTTACGACTTTTGCGGAAGCCTCGCATGCCAGCGCTGGCAACGCGGGGGCAAGCGGGATGCAGGCAACTCGAGCAAAGCAAGCTGCAAGCGAGCGTCACCCTTGCATATGCAAACGGCAAGAGCGCTACAATAGGCGAATTCAAGCGAAGGAGGGAAGCCGTGGGGGTATCGTTTGTCCCCGTAAGGAGCGCATGCGACCAAGCGCGCTTGGCCGAGCTCGCCGGGTTCATTTGGCGAGAATACTGGCCGAGCATCATAGGCGCCGAGCAAACCGGATACATGATCGAGCGTTTCCAGAGCCTCGAGGCCATCCAACGAGACATGACCGAAAACGAATACGAGTACTGGTTCATCATAGCAAGCGAGGAAGGCGAATCGACCATACCGGCAAGGCGCATCGTGGGATTCACAGGTGGCCACGACGAACCTGAGACCAACCGCTTCTTCATCTCCAAAATCTACCTGCTGTCAAGCGAGCGCAGTCATGGGTTTGCGCGCCGCACCATCGAGTTCTACGAGAGTCTCTGCTTCGCACGAGGGCTGCAGGCTGCCTACCTTACCGTGAACAAGCACAACGAGCTGGGAATCCGAGCCTATCAGGGCACCGGATTCGAAGTGATCGATGCAGTAGAGACCGACATCGGCAGCGGTTTTGTCATGGACGACTACATCATGGAGAAGAAGATGCCGGGTCTATCGCACTAGGCGTTGTCATTGACCTTGCTCCTAGAGCGGTGTGTCATGTTCGCCGCTTGCGCAGCCGGGCAGGAGCTTTCTTGTTTGGAAAAGGCTTGCCGGCGAGCAGCTGTAGGCGAACGTGACACACCGCTCCAGGAGCCCCATGCAACCACCTTGTTCGCTGCGTGCGCAGCCGGTCAATAGCTTGCCTCGTCGGCTAGCGCAGCGCCGCCTCGATGGCCGAAGCAATGCCGTCTGCATCCAATCCGAGGTCGGCAAGCAGCTTCGCAGGCTTTCCATGGCTCACCGTTCGGTCGTCGATGCCCAGCGTGAGCGTAGGCACCTCCAGTCCGCGACGCGAGAGCTCCTCGAGCACGCCTTCGCCCGCACCGCCAGCCAGCACGCCATTTTCAACCGTGACCAGCAGCTTGGTTGCTGCGGCGCTCTCGATCGCCGCCACATCGAGCGGCTTTATCCAGCGCATGTCAACCACGCGCACGCCGATGCCAAGCTTGCTTTCCAACGCATCGGCCGCTTCGCATGATGGCTGCACGCGGTCGCCGAAGGCCAAGATGGCCACGTCGCCTCCTTCGCGCACGACGCGCGCTTCGCCCACTTCCAACAAGGAGGGCTCTAGGGAAACCTCGACCCCTAATCCCTCTCCGCGCGGATAGCGTATGGAAACCGGACCACCCAGGTGAAGAGCAGTATGCAAGGCGCAGGCCAGTTCGGCTTCGCTCGATGGCGCAAGCATCCGAAGGCCAGGAATCATGCGACAATACGAGATGTCGTAGATGCCTTGATGCGTGCGGCCGTCTTCGCCCACGATGCCAGCGCGGTCGATGGCGAACACGATGTTGTTGTTCGCAAGCGCGCCGTCGATGATCATTTGGTCGATAGCTCGCTGAAGGAACGTGGAATAGATGGCCACCACCGGCTTGCATCCGCCAATAGCCAGGCCAGCTGCCATGCCCACGGCGTTCTCCTCGGCGATGCCAGCGTCGATGAACCTGTCGGGAAACTCGGCACTGAAGGCTTCGAGCCCCGTTCCCGAGCACATCGCTGCCGTGATGGCCACGATACGCTCGTCAACGCGCGCTTCGCGCACCAAGGCCTCGCCGAACACGTCGGTATAGGTCGGAGGCGCTGCGATCTTCATCGGGGATTTGCCGGTGGCAGCGTCGTAGGCCCCCACGCCATGAAAGCGTTCGGGGTCGTCTTCCGCAGGGCCATAACCGGCCCCTTTCTTCGTGACCACATGCACGAGCACGGGCCCATCAGCTGCCAAGGCAACGCTCAGGGTGTCCTTCAGCACGCCGATGTCGTGGCCGTTGATAGGCGGCGTGCACACGATGCCCAGCTGCTCGAAGATCATGGTATCGGGCACGATGAACTGCTTGAGCGAGTCTTTCATGTTGCGCCCGAAGCTCACGAGCATCTGCCCGAACTCGCCTTGTTCTTCCAGGCGGTCTTGGGAATAGTCACGCATCGAACGATAGCCCGCCGTTGAGCGCAGGCCGCCCAGGTGACGCACAAGGGCACCCACATTGCGCGAGATGGACATCTCGTTGTCGTTCAAAACGATGACCATTGGAATCTGCAGCTGCCCTATGGTGTTCAGCGCCTCGAAGGCCATGCCGCCCGAAAGCGCCGCATCGCCGATGAGCGCAACGATCTTCTCGTCACCGCGGTGCAATTCGCGCGCCTTCGCAAGCCCAACGGCAATGGAAAGCGAATCGGATGCATGTCCCGAGGGGTGCACGTCGTAAGGGCTCTCGTCGGGGCGTGGGAAACCCGACATGCCGCCGTATTGGCGCAGCGTGTCGAAGATGCCCAGGCGTCCCGTTACCAATTTATGCGCATAGGCCTGATGCCCTACGTCAAAGACGAATTTGTCGCGTGGCGCGTCAATGAGCGAATGAACTGCAAGGATGATCTCCACCGCACCAAGCGAAGAGGCCACATGACCTCCTGTCTTGGAAGTGGTGGCGATTATCTGCTCGCGGATCTCGCGTGCAAGTATAGAAAGCTCATCGTTGGTGAGCAGCTTGAGGTCTGCAGGCGTTCTTATGGCATCGAGAATGCGATCCACGGGAGCATCGCCTAGTTCCCAGCAAGCGCGCTCTCGTCCGTTGCGGTTCCCGCATCTGGGGCGAGTTGGGGCGCTTCATCGAGCGATTCGGCAGAAGGCACTGCATCGGAGAGCGCATCAATGGCTGCATCAGCGGGCGCATCCACAAGCGCATCGGCCCCCTCTTCAAGCATGCGCGCCTGCTGCTCTTCCTGTGCCGTTATGTCCACGTCGAGAAGATTGATGGCTTGCAGGCCCAGGCCGACAGCTTCCTCATAGAGGTCAAGCGCTTCGTCGAGCGAGACGTCGTCGCCATCAACCGCAGCGGCTATCTGCTCCAAGCGGGACTTGAGCTGCTGGAATTCACCAGCATCCTCGTGGGTGGCCGCTTCGTCGGCGCGCTCGGCTACGGCTTGATCCTTGGAATCGCTCACGCCTTCACCTCCTGATCGGGCTTCGCAACGCACGCCGGCTCGCTTGCCTCTTCCCTAGCTTGCCGCTCATCATCACGCCGCTCATCCGCGAGCTGCTCTTCGTCCATGCCGCGCGCGATGCGACCTAGCACGCCATTCACGAAGCGCGAGGATTCGTCTTCGCTGCCGTACTGCCTAGCAAGCTCCACTGCCTCGCTGATGGCAACGGACACCGGCACTTCGTCAACGTAGAGCATCTCGTAGGCAGACAAGCGCAAGATGGCCCGATCGATCATGGGCATGCGATCAAGCGCCCAGTTCTCTGAGGCAACAGCCAACTGCGTGTCTATTTCGCTTTGCTTCTCGGCTATGCCGCGCGCGATTCGCTCGGCATACTGCGAAAGCCAAAACTCCTCTTCGGGATAGGCGCCATTCTCGATGGCATCGATGATGTCCATCTCCTTGATGTCGCACGAATACAGCAAGGCCAGCACGTTCTCGCGCGCAGCACGGCGTTGGTGCTTGCTCGGCATGTCCGGCGCCTTCTAGCTCTCGAACTGGATGCCGTCGATGAACACGTCCACCGACGTCACATGCAAGCCTGTTTGGCCGCTCACGGCATCGTCGATAGCGCGACGCACCTTGGCAGCTAGGTCGGGGAGCACCTGCCCGCTCTTCACGAACAGGCGAATGGTCACGCTCAGCTCCCCGTCGTCGTCCACGTCGATGGCGATGCCCTGCGTAGATGGCTTGCCGCCACCCAAGATGTTCCTAATACCGCTGGTGGTAGGGTCGCCAATGCTGTAGACACCCTCCACGCTCTGCGCGGCAAGCGAGATGATGGTTTCCACCACGCCTGGCGCTATTGCCATGCCTTCGATGTTGAAATCGGTCATCGCTGGCCTCCCTTTGCCCTTATCGAGTACCCAACGACGCTAGAGGCGCTTCACGAAGCGGCCGTCGCGCGTGTCGATTTGCAGCACGTCGCCGATTTCCACGTACATGGGAACCTGCACCGTGGCGCCCGTCTCCAGCGTGGCCGGCTTCGTGGAGCCTTGCACGGTATCACCCTTGAAGCCAGGCTCGGTTTGGGCAACCTCAAGCTCCACGAACATCGCAGGCTCGATGCCGATGAGCTCGTCGCCCGCGTATTGCAGCGACACCTCGTCGTTCTCCTTCAGCCACACGGCCACATCACCCACCACCTCTGCAGGGATGGTCTCCTGCTCGTAGGTGTTGGTGTCCATGAACACATAGTCGGCGCCGTCGTTGTAGAGGTATTGCATCTTGCGAGTCTCCATGCGCACGGAATCGAACTTCGTGCCCGCATTGAACGTGTTGTCAACCACGCGGCCCGTCTTCACGTCGCGCAGCTTCGTGCGCACGAAAGCACCGCCCTTACCCGGCTTGACGTGCTGGAATTCCACGATGGTCCACAGCTTGCCGTTGTATTCGATGCACATGCCATTCTTGAAATCCGCCGTTGAGATAGCCATAGCGAAACAACTCCAATCGGTTCGAAGCATTCAGAACCTTTAGATTATAACCATTTCGTGAGTGCTCTGAGTGAAGACGTCGAAGCCCTCCTCGGTGATTACGCCGAAATCCTCCAGGCGCATGCCGAACTTCCCAGGCAGGTAGATTCCGGGTTCCACAGTGACCACGTTTCCCGCCACCAGCGGGGTGGCGTTGCGAGGGCTGAGCACTGGCAGCTCGTGAATCTCCAAGCCTACGCCGTGGCCCAGGCCATGGCCCATCTTGCGGGCGAAACCGCCTTCGGCCAGCGCGCGCTCGGCCAGTTCGTGAGCCTGCTTGCCGGTAACGCCTGGCGCCAGCATGGCTTCGACCTGCTCGTTGGCGCTACGCAGCGCATCCCAAGCCGACGTCATCTCGCGGCTGGGGCGACCCAAGAACACGGTGCGCGTCATGTCGGAGCAATACCCGAAGGCCTTCGCGCCGAAGTCCATCACCACGCACTGCCCTGCTTCCAGCCGCTTGCTGCTGGCAATGGCATGGGGATCGGCAGCGTTTTCGCCGCAAGCCACGATGGTGGGGAAGGCGAGCCCTTCGGCCCCGTGCCGTTCCATGAAGCAGTCGAGTTCGATTTGCACCTCGCGCTCCGTCATGCCCGGCTTCATGTACGACACGATGTGCTTGAAAGCGGCATCGGTCACCGCCTGGGCGGCTCGCAAGCGAACGATCTCGCTTTCGCTCTTCACGGCACGCAGACCCAGCACCACATCGCTGGTGGGTGCCAGCAGATCAGCGCCGAACGCTTCGACCGTCTTCACGAACTCGGCATAAGTGATGGTGTCCTCGATGCCAAGCAGGGCCGAGAACGGCTCTTGGTCGGGTTGGTTCAATACGTCGAAAGCGAACTCGATGGCACTGCCCTGCAAGTCGCTCAGCGTGACGTCGGATTGCGTCTTCGCCAGGGCGCTTTGACAAGCGTTGCGATAACGCGAATCGGTATGGAGCAGTGCCAAGTTGGCGGCCACCAGAAGCGCATGGGCGCGCTCGTCGTCGAACACGCCGTCGAGGGCGGTGAGCCAATGAATGTTAGGCGTGTCGCGCACCAACATGGCACCGATTCCCAGGCGCGCGCAAGCTGTGCGCAAAAGAGAGAGCCGCTCGGTCGAAATCGCACCGGCATCTTGCGCTTCTATCTCAGGGCGGTAAGGCTCGGTGAAGTCGCGAGCGAAAGCGGAGGCAGGTTGCGCATCCGGCTGCGCGCTGGTCGATTTGCTTTCAGGCGAGGGTGAGGCGAACGGGTCGTCGGGCGCAATGGCTTGCACGTCCTTCGATGACGAGCCCCCAGCTGCAGCCGCAGGCGTGGGTGCAGGCACAGCCGCAGACGCTGTCGAGGCCCCGGGCGTGGCCGCAGGTGCAGCCGCAGGCGCGGGCGTTGCCAACTTGTCGCGCCCACCCACGATGATGTCTGCGGCATCGTCGTAGACGCGCTGGTACCCCTCGCCCAGCCGCTCGAAGCGCTGCGCCTCGAGAAGCACGTCGATTGCGCGCAGGTAGCTCTCGAACCCCAACCCCTTCACGCGCGCCACGCATGCTGGCGCGGTAACCGAGATGCGCCGGAAGGGCTCGCGGTCGCTCACATCAGAGATGTGCACCTCCACCACAGGGATATCGACCGAACCGATGGCATCGCGCAGCGCATAGGAATAATGCGTGTGAGCACCGGGGTTGTACACGATGGCATCGTAGATGTCGGGGGCATGATGAATCTGGCTGATGAGCTTCTCTTCGCTGTTCGACTGGTAGCAGGTCACCTCAACGCCCTTTTCGGCGCCATAACGCATGGCTTGCGACTCCAGGCTCACCAGAGTGTCGTTGCCGTACACGTTGGGCTCGCGCACTCCCAGCATGTCCAAGTTGGGGCCGTTCATAACGAGGATCTTCTTCATGGGCATAGGGCAGCTCTCCTCTTATCGGTCTGCTTCCGAAGACGCTTGCTGGCTTGGCTCTGCCGCGCTCCACTGCTCCAACTGTGCCGCAAGGACCTCTTCAGGCACGGGGCGCACTTCCCACTGGCCCACATCATGCAGCAATACGAAGCGCACTTCACCCTTGCGGTTCTTCTTGTCGTGCTTCATGGCATCCAACAGCACCTGGGGGTCCCCTCGCCAAGGCAGCACGGGAAGCCCGAGGTCGTCGAGCAGCCTGCCGATAGCTTCCACGAGCTCGATTGATGTGTCGGAGCCGCTTTCGCGCGCCAGGTCGCAGGCGAAGCGCATGCCCTCGGCCACGGCAGCACCATGCGAGAACGTGCCGAAACCCGCCGCCGTTTCAATAGCATGGCCCATGGTATGGCCGAAGTTCAGGCATTCGCGCACACCCGCGCTCTCGGTCTCGTCGCGCGCAACAACGTCGGCTTTGAACACCACGCAACGCTTGATGGCCTCTACCGTGGTGGCCGTTTCGCGCTTGGCCAAAAGCGAAGCATGGTCGCAGAGCCAGAAGAAGAAGTCGTCGGAATCGATAGCGGCCGATTTCGCCACCTCGGCGCAGCCGCAACGCCACTCGCGCTCGGGAAGCGTATCGAGCGTATCCACGTCGGCGCACACGAACGCGGGTTGGAAGAACGTCCCCACGAGGTTCTTGCCCTCGGGTAGGTTCACGGCCGTCTTGCCTCCCACCGATGAATCCACCATGGCCAGAAGCGTAGTGGGCACTTGCACCACTGGCACTCCGCGCATGTAGGTGGACGCCACGAAACCGGCAAGGTCGCCCACCACGCCGCCGCCAAGCGCCACCACCAGGCAGTCGCGTCCGAAGGAAAGCTGCGCCAACGCCGACCACATCTCAGACGCAACCTCGATGGATTTCGTGCTCTCGCCCGCTGGCACCTCCACGCTGGACACAGCGAAGCCAGCCTGCGTCAACGCTTCTTGCACGTGGGCTTGGTAAAGCGGCCCCACGTTGGTGTCGGTTACCAGCAATACGTCGGTGCGATTGGCCAAGCCTTCGATAGCACGTAGGTCGTGCCCGAGCTCGCTGAGGATCCCGCTTCCGATGCGCACGGTGTAATCAGATTTGCCGGGAAGCTGAACGATCACTCTGGTTGCCATAGGATCCCCTCTTGCTTCAAGATGTCCAAAACCTCATGGGCAAGCGAGCCGGTCGAGCGACGCGACGTATCCAAGCAAACGTCGGCCACCTCTTCGTAGAGCGGCAGCCGCTCTGCAATGGTGCGCCGCGCTTGCTCGGGATTGCCGAAGAGGGGCCGCGTGCTGATGTCCGATATGCGCGAAGCCGCCTCGTCGGCCGTCACCTGCAAGTACACCACGAATCCGCTGGTCTTCAAGATATCGCGGTTCGCAGGCGCCAACACGATGCCTCCGCCGCACGAGATGAGCGTTGGCTCGCCTTGAGCAAGCTCGCGCAACGTTGCGGTTTCCAGGGCGCGAAAGCTCTCCTCGCCGCTTTCTGCGAAGATGTCCTTGATGGGCTTATCGCTTCGCCGCTCGATATACGAATCCAAGTCGATCGACGACATGCCCGCCAAACGCGCCACCTTGCGCGAGACCGACGTCTTGCCAGCGCCCATGAACCCCACGAAGAAAACGGGACGCTCGAGGTGCATCGGGCGTGGCGTGAGCGCGCTTGCATCCTTCTTGCGAAAGTCGAAGACCGGCACCGCTTCCGTCGAGGCAACGTCGTGAGGTTGGCTCATGGCATCCATCATCAGGTGCTCTCTACTTCGCGGCCGTGCGCAAGCGCTTCAAATACGTTGCGATGTTCGCTTTGATGTCGGCCATGTTGTCGTGGCCGAATTTCTCCAGATAAGCCTGCGCCAGCGCAAAGGCCACTTCGCCTTCGGCCACCACCGCGCATGCCGGCACCGCGCACACGTCGCTGCGCTCCTTGGAAGCATCGGCTGGCTCCAGCGTGTCCAGATTCACCGTGGGAAGCGGCTTCATCAATGTGGGGATGGGCTTCATGGCGCATGTCACGATAAGCGGCATGCCGGTGGTCATGCCGCCTTCCAAGCCACCTGCATTGTTGCTGGTGCGCGTGAAGTTGCTCGAGGCGTCCAGCTTGATGGGGTCGTGCACATGCGAGCCCGGCAGCCGCGCCGCTTCGAAGCCCAAGCCGAACTCGACGCCCTTGATGGCCGGGATGGAAAACAGGGCACCACCGATGCGCGAGGTGATGCGCTCATCGGCTGTGGCATAGCCGCCCAAGCCCGGAACCAGCCCGCGCGCAACCACGCGAAACGTGCCCCCCAGGCTTTCGCCCTGCTCGCGCGCCTTGTCGATTTCGGCGCGCATGGCATCGGCCACGGCGTCGTTTGGGCAACGCACGTCGGACAGCTCGATTTCCAGCGGCTTGTATTCCACGGCATCCACCATGGGGTCGGCCTCGCGCAGGCGCGCATTGCCGATGGAGGTAACGTACGAGAACACCTCCACGCCCAAATCGGCCAAGAACTCGCGCGCGATGCCCGCTGCAGCCACGCGAATGGCCGTTTCGCGAGCGCTTGCCCGCTCGAGCACATCGCGGCAATCGTCGGAATCCGTCTTCAGCACGCCCACCAGATCGGCATGCCCAGGACGTGGCGTCACCTCGCGCTTGAGGTCGGCCGGCGCATTGCCGAAGATCGCCATGCGCTCTTGCCAGTTCTCCCAATCGCGATTCTCGATGGTAAGCGCTATGGGCGAGCCCAGCGTGCTGCCGAAGCGCACGCCAGCGGTGATGCGCACAGCATCGCGCTCGATGGCTTGGCGCCCACCCCGGCCGTAGCCCGACTGGCGCCGCGCTAGGTCGGCATTGATGCTCTCCTCGGAGATGCGCAAGCCCGCCGGGACGCCATCGACTATGGCCGTCAACTGCGGCCCGTGGCTCTCGCCTGCCGTCATATAGCGCATAGCTCACCTCGCATTCATTTAGAGTTGGGGCTTCTTGCAGCTTTCGAACCCCGCAGCTTGCGCCATGATGTCGAACAGGTCGCAGCTTTCGAGGTCGAGGGGAAGGCCCAACGTGTCCCGTATATCGTAAAGCGTCAAGACGGCTTGCGCCACAAGCATGCCGCCACCGTCGTAGGTTCGACACCCAGCAGCACATGCCGCGCTCGCAAGCGCTGTCTCGCCATGCCCGTACACGGCATCGAGCACCGTTTGCCCCGCATGGAGGAGGCGCGTGTCGAAGGGGGCGGGGTCGCCTTCGTGCATGCCGAGCGGAGTGGCATCCACGATCACCGAGGCAGCTTCTATGCTCTGCGCGCACTGCTCGTAGCTACCCGCGCGAAGCAGCCTTGGCAGGCGAGTGGCATCTTCGCCTTGCAGTCGATCGCAAAAGCCCGCAAGCACGCGCTGCGCCTTCGCGCCATCGCGCCCGAGCAAACTAACCGAACGCGCACCAGCAGCCGCCGCAGCATGCATGATGGACTGCGAGGTTGGACCTGTGCCGCATACCACCACCTGTGCATCTTCGAAGGACACGCCGCAGCGCTGCAGATAACCCACGCAGCCACGGCCGTCGGTGTTGTCGGCGTACAGCTCGCCACCCTTGCGCACCAACACGTTGGCCCCGCGCACCGCTGCCGCGAAGCATGAAGGGTAGGTTGCCAGCTCGAACGCCAAGGGCTTGTAGGGCATGGTGACGTTCAAAGCCAGCCAAGTGCCTTGCTGGAAGAAGAACGTTGCCTCGAGGTCGGTCTTGCAGTCCAGGCTGCCGTAGCGCCACGGCAGCCCAAGCGCCTGGTAGGCCGCGTTGTGCATTGCCGGTGATTTGGAGTGAGCGACCGGATGGCCCACCACGTAGAGCCTTTGTATTTGCGCGCCTTCTCCCACGCTTACGAATAGGAGGCCACGTGCTCGTCGTAGGTCTCGCTGAAAGCGTACTTCATCTCGCCGTTGTCGTCGGGACCGATGAAGAAGTAGTAATAGGTCGATTGCTCGGGGTTGCAAGCGGCCTGCATGCAACCAAGCGAGGGCGAGTCGATGGGCGTGGGCGGAAGCCCCATATAGGAGTAGGTGTTGTAGGGATGTTCCTGGTCGAGCTCGTCGGGCGTAGGCTCGCGACCCACGATGTAGGCCATGGTAGCGTCGGAGTCGAGCGGCATGCCGATGGCCATGCGATTGTAGAACACCGAAGCCACGCGCTCGCGGTAGTTCTCGTCGGTTTCACGCTCGATGATGGAGGCCAGCTTCACCATGTCGTAGAACGAGTAGCCCTGTTGCGCAGCTGGCGAGTTCGCGAAGTTCAGGCTTGCTGTCTCGGTGCCGAACTGGTCGAGCATGGCGCGAATGAGCGAATCGGCCGTGGAGGAGCTGTCGACGGGGTAGCTCTTAGGGAACAGGAAGCCTTCCAGGCTGTTGGTTCCCACGCCTTCGAGGAAGGAATAGCTAGCCGCATACGCCGATGCGTCGGAGGCTGCGGCCACGAACTGGTCCACCGTCACCTTGCCATCGGTAGCGTCGGCCACTATCTGAGCCGTCTGTTGGATGGTGGAGCCCTCGGGCACCGTGAACATGACCGCCTGCACAGGGGTCTGGAGCACCTTGATGAGCTCGTCGACGCTCATGCCGCCCACCAGCGTGAACGAACCCGGGTGCAAGCTGTCGCTCGCGCCTTGGCGCGCAAGCTCGTCGGTGAACTCGCTTGCCCGCCTGATAAGGCCAGCCTCCACAAGCTTGTCGGCAATGGAATTCGCACCTTCGCCCTCGTTCACCACAACGGTGACTTCGGTTCCCTCGGCAACGAGATTGCCCGACGAGCAGCCTTTGAACGCCGTGAACACGCCGAAGATGATGAGCACCAGCGCAACGATGAGCACGATGATTCCCACGATTGCCGGCACAGGGCTGCGCTTGGGGCGAATGGCGCTGGTGTCATACGTCCTGAAGAGCTTGTCGCCCTTCGCATGGGCCGAACGCGCGGCATGGGTGGGACGAGCCGAATAGGTCACGTTTTTCCTGGATGCCATCTCAATCCTTACTGGTTTCTTGCGAATCATCCTGCAGTCGGCGCGCATCGAGCCAAGCCTGCAAGAACATGCTTGCAGCTATCATATCCACTTTGCCGCGCATCTCTTTTTCACTCAGGCCCTTTTCACGCAAACTCCGCTTCGCCTGGGCTGACGAGAGGCGCTCGTCGGCAAATTGCACGGGCAGGTCGCAAAGCGCGCCGATCTGGCTTACCACCTGGCGAATATGCTGAGCCTGAGGACCCTCTTCGCCTGCCAGCGTTCGCGGCAGACCGCACAAGAGCATCTCGGGCTGCCAATCTTCCAGGATGCGCTTGAACGACTTTGCCCCCGCCATCACCTCGCTTGCAGGCAGCACGCAAATCGGCGAGGCCACGCTCATCTGCGGATCGCAGATTGCGATGCCGATGCGCTTTTCGCCGATATCCAGGGCCATGACTCTCATGAGAATAGTATACAGGCTGCAACTTGCATCGCAGTGGAACCGCATGGTGCTCTCGCCCAGCTTGCCCCGAGCGCTATAATCGCCTGAAGCAACATGAGAGGATTCCATGGCTGAATATAGAGGAAACGGCGTATACCGAATCGGAGCAGCGCAGCGCGCATGGTCGGTGCGGCAGGGCAAACTGCAAGACGCAGCGCTGCAGCAGCTCGGCTTGGCTTCAGGCGGCTCATCTTTCGGATGGCTGCGCGGCTCGGCGTTGCCCGAGCCTCCCGACCATGGATGCTATGTGGTCGAGTTCCTCTCCAATCAGGAGATACGGGTTCTCGCATATGTTGACTGGTTCGGTCGGACCTTCACCTTATCGGAAGCTACCCAGCAGCCTCCTGCCCGCCAGGAGGACCTGCTCTTCGTGCTGGACGACGACGATCACCAGAAGGGCTATCTTTTGGTACGCACCGCCGAGGGAACCCCTATCGAAATGGCAACGGTTTCGAAGCGAGGTAGCGGAAAGGCTGCCAAGTACGATTTGACCAGCTTCGGATACGATTTCGGAAGCTTTGGCCGCAACCTGCATTACTTCGACATGATGACGCTTGCCTACTTGGCCTTCGTTCATCGCACCAGCATGCTGAACGCGCCATTGCCTCTGACGCCCGCTGCTGTGATTCAGATGCTCGCTAGCAAGCCGCTGGAAGGCGCGCTTCGCAGCATTCGGGACTACTCGACAGCCGTACGAAGCGACCCAGCCCTGAAGATGAGCCCACTTTTGGCGCTGCTGTCGTACTGGCTTGAAGAAGCAGGCTTGCACGAGCTTTTGGAGCATCCCGCGCAAGCGGCCAACCTGGGACTGGCACGAACGGTTCATTACGCCGACACCTTCTTCATTCGCATCGTGGACGACGATGCGCCCACGCCCTCCAAGACGCTGGTCTGGAAACTGGAAGGAGCTTTGAACCGCTTCTTGAACCTCGTGCGGCGCTTTCCCGAAAGCCCCTGCCCCACGATGGAGCAATGCCTCGATGCCGACCGCGAGTTCTTCGCAAGCTTCGCAGGGCAACAACCGCGCTTCGAGGAGTCGCCCGACCTGCCAACAGGCGACTCCGACGGCCAGTGGCAAACGCGCCTGCGCATCTCCGCCAGCATCGAGAACCTGGTGGCACCCTATCGCCTCGAAGCAAGATTCCGCTACGATCGCAACTCGGGCGAAGTGCTCTTCGACCTGCGCGCGCCCAACAGCGATCTGTTCGCGAGCGGGATGCCCGAGCCGACCGAAGACGGCCCCAGCCCTGACGACATGGCATCCCTGCAGCGCGCACAGCTCTATGCCATGCGTGCTGGCCTCTTCTATGCTGCAGCTGCATTCGAAGCTGCGCCTAGCGTGAATCTGGTGCGCGTCATCGCCTCGCCTCTCAGCGAGGAAGCCAGCGTGATCGATGGCGATAGAACCGATGGGTCGCCCATCCGACCCTGGTTCGACGTGGCATTTTCGCGAGAATCGTACGCGGCATCGAACGGGTGGGCGGCGCAGCGCATCGGCAACCCCATAAGCGCCTACGGCATGGCCGACGACGGCAGCACGTGCACGTCGGTTCCCCTCTTCGATGGCCTTGACCCGCTTCCCAACTTCTGGGAACAGAGCGTCAGTTTGGATGAGCTCGGCGCTCCCGTGTGCCTCGAGACGAAATGGGCATGGCAGGCTACCACTCGCCGCGAGATGACCATCGAGTTCAACGCCGGGCATCGCATCGTGGCGAAGAGCATCGCCGACTCCCTCGCGACGTGCACCGAAACCTCTCAAGCGATACGGACGATTCGCCAAATCCAGGAGGCCACGCCCGAATTGCTCGACGGGCAACCGGCGAGCAGGGCCTTTACGCGATTGATGGAAGCGCTGGCCCAAGGTGCCTTGGAGCCTCGCGATGCCGATGCGGTAATCTCGTGCTTCCAAAGCGATGACCCCTGCCGCAGCGCATACCAGCGAGCGCAAGAGCTCGAGCAATCCGGCGACGAGCAGGAAGCGGTCAAGATCCTTGCTGATGCGGTGGTGCGCGCGAGCGAGCAGGAGGGATACTCCGACAACGACGACACCGCCTACCATGTGTTCGACAGCTATTGGTCGCGGTTGCTGTACAACCTGCAAAGATCGGGACGCCTTGAGGGACCCGAGTGCCTGAGCGCCGATAAGGGCAAAACGGTGCAACTGGCTCCTGATTACCTCTACTTCTGCCTGATGGACCTGGTGAACCTATTAGAAGGAGCGTTCGAGGGAAGCGAGGACGCAATTCGCTATGGGAAGGCCGCCGTGGCTTTAGCCCCTACGACCGGCGTAGCCTACCGCTTGCTGGGACGTGCCTATATGCTGATAGGCGAGCTTGGCAACGCCTTCGCAACGCTGCAACAAGGCCTGTGCGTTACGCAAGGAGCCGACGATATCGCCATTGCCTACTACCAGCTTGCCTATGTTCTGTGGCACTCGGGCAAGCCCGATCTGGGCGCGCTTTGCTATGCGAAGTCCATCATGACCTCGCCCATCTACGCCGATGCTGCCACGAACGAGCTGAATCAGCTGAAAACGGAAACGGGCATCGAGCTTCCCGAACCGAGCGAAGTGGACGACCTGCTGAATCAAGCGGGCATAGTGGTGGCTCCCGTTGCCAAGCTGGGCAAGCTGTTCTTGGAAGGAGCTGCGGCTGCCGCTGACGAGGGGCTCTTGCCCGCAACGCGCAGCCTGCTCGCCGTCGTTTGGCGCAACTACAGCAAAGACGATGCGCTGATGGGAATCGTCAACTCGCTGATTCCCTAGGCGCCGAAGAGTGATGCAAGTTCCTTGCGGCCCTCGGCAAGCTCGACATGAAGGGGCCTTGCAGCACTCTCGGCCTTGGCTTCGACCGGCGAAATCTGTGGTGAGTTGCACCACAGATTTCTTGGTCTGCAGAATCGGCCTCGAATGCCGCAAGGCCCCGAAGGCAAAATCCCCTGGAAAATGAAAACTGAAACAGGTTGGTCTAACGCAATCTAGCGGAGCAGATTCGAACGAGAGCCGAGCGTGCCTGACGCATTCTGGCGAAGCTGATTTGAGCGAGCGCAAGGCGACGCGTACTCTTTGCTACGCGAGACTTGCGCGCAGTTCGAAGCAGAAAACTAACAGGTTGGTCTAGCACAATCTAGCGGAGTAGATTCGAACGAGAGCCGAGCGTGCCTGACGTATTCTGGCGGAGCTGATTTGAGCGAGCGCAAGGCGACGCGTACTCTTTGCTACGCGAGACTTGCGCGCAGTTCGAAGCAGCCCGCCAGAATGCGTCAGATGCCCGCTAGATTGTGTTAGAGACGTAAGGCGTTTGATCCTTTAGCAGCACATCATGCGCGCCGCCCTCCACGATGCTGGTGGACGACACCACGGTGAGCTTCGCCTTCTGTTGAAGCTCGGGAATGGTGATGGCGCCGCAGTTGCACATGGTGGACTTGATCTTCGCCAGGGTGATGGCTACGTTGTCCTTCAGTGGGCCAGCATAGGGCACGTAGGAATCCACGCCTTCTTCGAAGGTCATGCCCTTCTTGTCGCCGCCGAGGTCGTAGCGCTGCCAATTGCGCGCACGGCTGGAACCTTCGCCCCAATACTCCTTCATGTAGGAGCCGTTGATGTTCACGCGGTTGCTTGGCGCTTCGTCGAAGCGGGCGAAATAGCGCCCGAGCATGACGAAATCGGCACCCATGGCAAGGGCCAGCGTGATGTGATGGTCGTACACGATGCCGCCATCGGAGCACAGCGGGATGTAGATGCCGGTTTCCTCGAAGTAGCGGTCACGTGCCTTGGCCACCTCGATAGTAGCCGTTGCCTGGCCACGGCCAATGCCCTTCTGCTCGCGCGTGATGCAGATGGAGCCACCGCCGATGCCGATCTTGATGAAGTCGGCTCCGGCTTCAGCCAGGAAGCGGAAGCCCTCTTCGTCCACCACGTTGCCCGCGCCCACCTTCACGTCGTCGCCGTAGTGCTCGCGAATCCAGGCGATGGTCTTGGCCTGCCACACCGAGTAGCCCTCGGACGAGTCGATGCATACGGCATCCACCCCGGCATCCACCAGGGCAGGCACGCGCTCGGCGTAGTCGCGCGAGTTGATGCCCGCGCCGACCATGTAGCGCTTGTGCGCGTCGAGCATCTCGTTGGGGTTCGACTTATGGGAGTCGTAGTCCTTGCGAAACACCAGGTACAGCAGATGATCCTGGTCGTCCACCACGGGAAGCGAGTTGAGCTTGTGCTCCCAGATGATGTCGTTGGCCTCTTTGAGGGACGTGTCTTGCGGCGCCACGATGAGGCGCTCGCGCGGCGTCATGAAATCGGCCACCTTCTCGTCCCTGCTCATGCGCGAAAGACGATAGTCGCGCTCGGTGACGATGCCAAGCAGCTTGCCATGGGGATCGGCGTTCTCGGTGACTGGCATGGTGGAATGGCCCAGCTGGTCGTGCAGCTGCACCACTTGCTCGAGCGTCATGTCGGGAGCCAGGTTCGCATCGGAGGTGACGAAGCCAGCCTTGTAATCCTTCACGCGCGCCACCATGGCGGCTTGGTCTTCGATGGACTGCGAGCCGTAGATGAACGACATGCCGCCCTCGGTTGCCAAGGCAATGGCCATCTTGTCGTCGGAAACCGCCTGCATGATAGCCGAGACCATGGGTATGTTCAGGCTAATGGCCGGTTCTTCCTTGCCACGACGGTACTTCACCAGCGGAGTGCGCAAGCTCACGTTGTCGGGAACCGTTTCCTCGGAAGTATAGCCTGGGACCAGCAGATACTCGTTGAATGTGCGTGACGGTTCGTCGAAGTAGTAAGCCATGGACATTCCCTTCAGTTGACGCGACGACTGTTGAAAGAATTGTTAGCCATTATAAGCATTCGGCCTTCAAAAATGCCACGTATCCCTTGAACGCTTCGTAAAGGTCGGCCTTGCTCACCACTTCCCAAGGAGCATGCATCGAGAGCACGGCTACGCCGGAGTCGATGACATCCATGCCATACTTGGCCGTCATATAGGCGATGGTGCCACCGCCACCCGCATCCACCTTGCCCAGCTCGGCTGTTTGGAACGACACGCCAGCCTGATGCATGATATGGCGCACATGCGCCACGAACTCGGCCGAGGAATCGTTCGAACCCGATTTGCCACGCGAACCCGTGTACTTGTTGAACACTAGGCCGTGCCCCAGGTAGGCTGCGTTGTTCGGCTCGAACACGCTGGCATAGGCAGGATCGAGCGCTGCCGACACGTCGCTCGAAAGCATCTGCGAATACTCGAGCGCGTGGCGCAAGTTCAAATCGCCCTCTTCGCCCGCGAGCGCCATGATCACTGCCACCACGTTCTCGAAGAATTGCGAATCCATGCCCGTTGCGCCCACGCTGCCTATTTCCTCTTTGTCCACCAGCACGGTAAGGGCGGTGCGTTGGGGCGTCTCGGTCAGAGAGAGCTGCGCGAGCAGCGAAGGATAGGCGCACGAGGAGTCGTCTTGGCCATAGCCGAGGATCATCGAGCGGTCGAAGCCCAGATCGCGCGCGGGACCGGCTGGCACCACTTCGATCTCGGCCGAGAGCAGGTCCTCTTCCTCGATGCCGTACTTCTGCTGCAGCAGCTCCAAGATGGCCGCCTTCACCGGCTCCTTCTCGGCGAGCTTCTGTACATCGGTCTTCTGGCTTTCGGGCACATCGGACGCGCTTGGCTCGATGACCAACGGACGGCTGCCAATGAGCACGTCGAGGTCCTCGCCTTCCACAACCTTGCTGCCCGTCTTCTCCATTTGCTCGCGCGCCAAGTGGATGAGCAGGTCCGACACGCAGAACACGGGATCGCTTGGGTCCTCGCCGATGTTCACGCGCACCGACGTGCCGTCCTCCCTCACCACCACGCCATGAAGCGCGAGCGGGATGGTGACCCATTGGTAGTTCTTGATGCCGCCGTAGTAATGCGTGTCGAAATGCACGAGCTCGTTGCGCTCGATGAGTGGGTTCTGCTTGAGGTCCAGGCGCGGCGAGTCGATGTGCGCACCCAGGATGTTGAAGCCGCCTTTCAGCGGGGCGCTGCCGATGTGCGCGAAGACGACTGCCTTGCCGTCTTTGCATGCCATCACCTTATCGCCAGGCTTGAGCGCTGCACCCTGCTCGTAGAGAGCTTCGAGGTCTTGGTAACCAGCGGCACGCGCAAGATCCTTGGCAGCCGCGGCGAACTCGCGCTCGGTCTTGTTGGCAGAGATGAACTGCCTGTAGTCCTCGGCAAGCTTCTCGAGCTTGCGCAAGTCATCGGCCGTATACTTCTTCCAGGCATTCTCGGTTTTCATCGATGCTCCTTTTTTTCGCATTAGCTTCCTGCCATTATGCCACGAAGCCAATGCGCACAAGGATACGGTGACCAAGTCGCAAACGAGCGAGCGCCAGCAGGGCCAGCGAGCATGCTGAGAACATGATTCTTTCATGCTTATGGTCAAGAAATCGAGTTTTTCGCTGTGCTGAAGCCGATTTCGCTTTCCAAAGCAATTACTCTGCTGTAAAACCCCAGGTCGCAAAAAATGGCGAGCTCTTAGCTCTTGAAACATGAGTCGTATAGAGCGAAAAACTCGATTTTGTGACCACGCGCGACGCTCGTTAGCCCGTTAGAAGCTCGACATGATGAGCTCGCCCGCCAACGATTCGATGCGAACGCCGCGAATGGCGCCATCAGCAAGCTCTATCTTGGCAATCGAGCGCGGAAAGCCGCCGCGTGCCCGACTGGCCGAACCCGGATTCAGGATGCACGATGCCGGGCGTGCTTCGGGTCCTGTTTCCAAACGCGGCACATGCGTATGCCCGTGGATGCATACGTCGGGAATGGGATCTCCCGGCGCAAGCGCACTGCTTCCCAGCTTGCCGATGCGCACATCCTGCGGATAATGGGCCACCAGGAAGCGCACGCCTGCGAGTTCCACATGCGCATAGCGGCCCACATCGCTGCCGTGCTCGGCAAAGTCGTTGTTGCCCAGCACCGCCGTAACGGGTGCAAGCGTTCGCAGCTCGCGCAGAACCGCTGGCGCGCCGATATCGCCCGCATGGATGATATGGTCGCAATCGGCCAGCGCCTCGTAAGCCTGCTGATGCAGCCGTCCATGCGTATCAGAGATAACACCAACCAGCATGCCGTGCCTCTAGCCCTTGTAAGTGCCCGAGTACTTCACGTAGGCATTGCTGTAGCCTCTGGCTTGCACTGTGGCAAGCAGGCTGTTCGCCTCTTCTTCGGTGCTCGCCACAGCTCCTGCCACCACCCAATAGGGATTCTGGTTGAGGTTCGTCCATTCGTTACTCAAGAGCATATGGGCGTCCAGTCCCGCACTGCGCGCATCGGCGAGATACCGCTCTGCATTGCTGCGCGACTCGAAGGCGCCGATCCACACACCGTAGAAGGGTTGATGGTTGGCAACCAGCGAGTCGGCCGAGCTCGAAGGCGAGCTGGAAGGCGAACCAGACGAAGAGCTGCTCGCGGAAGCATCCACCATGGGCATGTCGGGGGCATACGCATGTTTGAGCTCCCCGTCGTACTCCAGGTATATCCATTGCGCGGCCGCATCGATGTTGGTGCCCATGAAGCCGAGCGATTCTTTCCCGGCAGAAGCAGGCTCGCTGGCATGCACTGCGGCAAGCCCCTGCGAGGTATTCTGCCAATGAAGCACTTTTGCCACCACGTTCTGATGCGAAGCCGAGGTGCCCACTATGCCGATCTTATAGCTCGTGGCCTGCGCCTCTTCGTATGAAAGGGTGAAGCTGCCCTGGTATACGATGACTGCGCACAGGCCATCCTTGTTGCGCAGGCGCAGCTCTCCGTTCAGAGCAACCCACTCATAGCCCTGTTCGGCATACTCGGCTGGCAAGGTAGCACAGATGAGGCCGTCGTCGACGGAAACCTCCTGCGGTTCTGGCTCTTCCGAGGTGGCTTGCGCATCGTCTTGCTGGGTGGTCGTTTCACTCGAAGCGTCCTTGCTCGCATTTTCCATAGTGTTCGCAAAGGGGTTCGCCAGCAGAATGACGAGTGCGCCGACGATCACCACGGCTGCAACCACGATGAGCGCAATCCAAGGGCCTTTACCCTTCTTGGGAGAGGAAGATGCAGCTGCGGGAGCGGGTGCTGGTGCCGGTGCCGGTGCCGGTGCTGGAGCTGGTGCTGGAGCTGGTGCTGGTGCGTGCGTGTCCGCTTGCACGGGCGTGGGTGCAGGTGCGGGGGCGGTCGCGGGCGCAGGTGTGGGCGTAGGTACGGGCGTGGACGTGGGTGCAGGCGCGGGTTCCGGCGCGGGCGCTTGCGCAGAGGCGGGCACGGACGCAGTCATAGAATCAGAAGCAGCTTCCACAGGAGAACCGCATTGAGTGCAAAACCGCGTATCGTCGGGCAATTGAGCCCCGCAATGAGTGCAGAACATCGCAATCCTTTCCGCTGCCGCAACTCGTAGGCATTTTGATCTTGATAGGCTCGAAGCTTTCCGACCAGCATTATCGCCCTGGCAAGCATGACGAAGCAACGAAAAAGACGTAGATGCCACTGCCAACGGAGCGAACCGAGCCGGCCAGTTGATTCGGGCGAGTACAATGCTTCATTGCATGCATTTGAAAGGGAGTGCTTATGACCGCCAAGGAAACCGCGAACGAAACCCCACAGCTCGAATCTGTCGAGCAGGTGAGCGAAGGGTGGATCAACAAGTACATATTGCACTACCGCATGCCCGACGGCAACAAGCACGTCTACGAAGCGGTATCGCGCAAGGGCAAAGCCGACTACGAAGCGCGCTTGCGTGCAGCCGAGGCTTCCAATGCAACTGGGACATCCGACGCCGCAACCAGCGCAGGCAATCGCACCACGACAACCCCCGACGCCGTGTGCATCGTGGCGTGCACGCCGCGCGACTCCGTGGTGATGATCCGCGAGTTCCGCTATCCGCTCAACAGCTGGTGCATGGCCTTCCCTGCAGGGCTCGTGGACGAAGGCGAGCGCATCGAAGACGCCGTGGCGCGCGAGCTGAGCGAGGAAACCGGCTACGAGCTCTTGCCAGGTTCGCAGATGCGCCCATTGCCGCAAGCGGGCTATTCGTCCACCGGGCTTTCCGACGAAACCGTGCAGGTGGTCTTCGTAGAAGCGGAGCGAACCGTTGCCCCGCACGCCGAGCCCAGCGAGCTCATCGAGGTGTTCGAGCTTCCACGCACGCAGATCGCAAAATTCCTCGCAAGCAATCAGACGCCCATCGGCACGCGTGCACAGCTCATCCTGGAATTTTTGAAGAAGTAGCGCAGGGCCAGGAGACAAGGAGGGGGGTCAAGGCGAATGGGAGACTAGGCGCGATTGATCACGCTGACCTGCAGTCCCTCCAGCACGTCAAGCGTCTCCTCATTCAACTTCGCATCGAACGAATCAGTGCAGGCGGCATCCACGATGATGGGCGTATCGGGACAAGCAGTGCGGGCGATGACCGCATTGGCCAGCACGCAGATGTTCGACACCAACCCTACCAACTCGATGCTCTCGAACGGCTGGGTGCCCAAGCTCTCTGCCGTGCGCTGCAGTTGGGCTAGGCGCTCGAACAGCTCCACCGACCCGAACGTGGGCTTGAGGAACACTGGGTCGGACGGGATGCGGCTTTCGGCCACCTTCCCGTACAGCTCATGCCCAGGCGTACCCTCGATGCAATGCGCAACAGGCAGATTCTTGCCCTCCAGCGTGTCCGCGTAGTTCTTGTGATGCGTGTCGAAGAGGAAGTAGACGCTATCGCCTCGATCGCGATACTCCGCTATCTTGGCTGAAATCGGCCCTTCCAGAAGTTCGGCGCCCTCGAAACCCAATGCGCCATCGACGAAGTCGACCTGATAGTCGACCACTATGAGCAGCTTTTTCATTTTTCCTCTCCGTCCAGCAAGTTCAGCGCGCTGCGATAGCCTCCGGCCCCATAGCCCAAGCATTTCGAAACGCGTGCGATGGTGGTGGCAGAAGCACCCGTCGCTTCTTCGATCTTCGCATAGGATTGGCCACCGTCGAGCATCTTGGCAACAGCCAGTCGCTGAGAGCTCTCGCGAATCTCGCGAATGGTGAACAAGTCCTCCAGCAGGGAATACATCGTGTCTCTGTCGGTGATGCCCACAAGAACGTCAAGCAAGCGCTCGACGTCAGGCGTGCGCAAGTCGGCCATCCTATACCCCCGCTCTCAACAAGCCGTATTCGATGGAATCAACGAGCGCATTCCATGATGCCTCGATGATGTTCTCGGAAACCGCAGTGGACCCCCAGGTGCCCTTATCGTCGCGCGTGGTGATAACGACGCGCGTGATGGCATCGGTGCCGGTGCTCTCGTCGAGCAAGCGCACCTTGAAGTCGATGAGCATCATGTCCTCTACCTGCGGATACGACGACGCCAAGGCCAGATGCAGAGCATTGTCGAGGGCACCGACCGGGCCCACGCCTTCACCCGTTGCCACAAAGCGCGTATCGCCCACGCGCACCTTTATCGTAGCCTCGCTTTGGGCATCCTTCGCAAGCGCGCCCGTATCCTCGCGGTCATCCACGATCACGCGGAAGCTCTCCAAGATGAAATGCGGTTTCGCACGGCCGAGCTTTCGTTCGATCAACAGGGCAAGAGAGCCGTCGGCCATCTCGTAGGAGTAGCCCGACGCCTCGCGCTGCTTCACCTCGTCCAGCACGCGCTGCAGCAAATCGGGATTGCCATCCAGCTCGTATCCGAGCGCCGAGGCCTTGGCCAGAAGCGACGCCTTGCCGGCCAGCTCGCTAATAACAAGGCGAGAGCGATTGCCCACCACCTCGGGCTCGATATGCTCGTAAGCTTTAGGGAAGCGCGCAATGGCGCTTGCGTGCAGGCCGCCCTTATGCGCGAAGGCCGACGAGCCCACATAGGGCGAGTGGCTCCAAAGCGACAGGTTGCACGTCTCGGCCACGGTCGATGCCACATAGGTGAGCTGCCTCAGGTTCTCGGGGCTTACGCATTCGAATCCCATCTTCAGCTGCAGATCGGCGATGATGGGCACGAGGTCGGCATTGCCTACGCGCTCGCCGTATCCATTAATGGTTCCCTGAACCTGCCGAGCACCGGCGCGCACAGCAGCAAGCGTGTTCGCCACGGCGCAGCCAGCGTCATCGTGGCAATGTATGCCCACCACCACTGAGGGGAAGCGGGACACTACCTTGCCCACGACGTCTTCCACCTCGAATGGCAGCGAGCCACCGTTGGTATCGCAGAGCGCAAGCACGTCTGCGCCTGCCTCAGCTGCCGCCTCCAAGCATGCAAGCGCGTAGTCGGGATTTGCCTTGTAGCCGTCGAAGAAATGCTCGGCGTTGAACACCACCTGTTGCACCTGCGGCTTCAGGAAAGCGATGGTCTCGCGAATCATGCGCAGGTTCTCCTCGGGCGAGGTCTCCAGCGCGCGGCAGACCTGCTCGTCCCATGTTTTGCCCACGATGGCCGCAACCTGCGCGCCGCTTGCCAGCAGCTTCGCCAGGCCCTCGTCTTCGGCAGCAGCGGCTCCCTTGCGACAGGTCACGCCGAATGCGGCAAGCTTGGCATGACGCAAGGGCTCGGCTTGCAAGCGCTTGAAGAACTCCATATCCTTGGGATTCGACGCGGGAAAGCCGCCTTCGATAACCTCGATGCCAAAGCCATCCAAGATGCGCGCGATGCGCAGCTTGTCTTCGAGCGACAAGGTGATTCCTTCGGCCTGCTCGCCGTCGCGCAGCGTGCAATCGTATGTCTGGACATTAGTCATGCCCGCTATTGTACTCCAACGTACGAAAGCGACTCTAGGCTCTATTTTGGCACTCCTTGGCCTTAATGCGTCACGGCAAATCCTCAAGCCAAGACGCTACGGCGCAAGCGCCTGCGTCTTTGGTTTCCGGAAATGCCGTGACGCATTAAGGCCAAGGAGTGCCAAACCCTGCAAAGAGCACATTCGCTGCGGGGAAGAGCCGTAGTTTTCAACCCCCGCAGGGAGCGTAGCGACTGAGGAGTAAAAACGAAGGCTCTTCCCCGCAGCGAAATTTGCCGTGCGCGTTGAGACGAGGGTGCTCGCGTGAGCTCGTAGCGACGAATGCCAACATCCCAGAGTTGCTCGGACGATCTCGCGAGATTACGCGAGCTGGCGGCGATAGGCGATGAGCTTCTCCAGCATGCCCGCCACCAGCAGTCCGAGTGCCGTTGGAAGCACGAACGGCACGATGGGGTTGTTCTCGAGCACGCGACGCACCTCCTCGCCTGTGGGGTTCAGCGTGGAAAGAGCCGTCCAGCGCGCGCCGGGCACCGAAGCTTGGACGGCTTCCTGGGTTGCCTGCTCTTGTTGGAGAATCTGGTCGGTGATGGCTTCGTCCACATACACCATCGGCTCGGAACTCGTCGATGGCTCGGTGGGTGTGGTCTGCGAGCCGTCAGGATCGAGCGCCGCCGTGGGAGCAGCGGCACTGGGCATGTCGATGGTTATCTCCACGGGGTCGATCACCTGCTTGGGCGTGGTACCTCCCGTATTGGGAGTAGGTGCCGTGGGCTTGCTCGGCTTGGCATCCTCGCCACCTTGGATGATGCCCACTCCATCGGTGCGGCCATTGTCGTCTTCGCCGCCGATGTCGGTGTCGTCGTCGCCCACGTGAACCGTGAGCGGCTGAGCATTCGACACGCGCACCTCGTCGGCGGGAGAGATCACGCGCACGCGAATGTACACCAGGTTAGGCGTGGCATCTTCGCCGCCTGACCCTCCCGAGCTGCCGTCTTCCGAAACGGGTTCGGTCGGAATCTTCAGCGTGGGCTTCGATTCGCCCTTCACCTGACTCCAGGAGATGCCGCCGTCAGTGGACCATTCCCAAAAGTAGCTGAGATTAGAGGGGTTGCCCTCGTAGCCATAGATGCTCGAACGGAACACGGCCACATCGCCTGCGCGCGGCGGATTATAGGAGAGCACCACCGAAAAGCCGCTTCCCACCTGCAGCAGCACGGGTTCTGACGTGCCCTTCAGGTGCTTCGCGTCGTCTCCTGCGCCCAGCGATGTCTGGTTATCGATCGTTACGCGGTAGTAGGTTCCCACCGTTTCGGTGCTCGTCATCACGCGCAGCGTTTGGTTGCGCGCGCCCAGAATGGGCACCCATACCACGCCATCGCGCGAACTCTCCCACTTGCAATCCCATTGGCCATTGATGGTATGGTTCGGAGCAGCCACCAGCTCGGCCTCGACGCCAAGCGGCACCGGCACATAGCTCACGCCCACCACAAGCTCGTCGGAGCTCGTGGACTCCATGTTCAGTTCGATGGAACGAATCCAGCGCAGGGCCTCGGCATCCACATTAGCCGTAGAGGAATCGAACAGCACGCGAAAGCGGGTGTTATCCAATAGCTGAGGGCCTCCCTGGGCAGTCGGGTCGGTTGCGCCGGGCTGGGTGGGATCAGAGTCGGCATCGCCGCTCGGGTTAGCCGGGTTAGTCGCATCGCCCGCCTCGGTGCCATCTGACTCGCTGCCAGCTTCGGTGCCACCCGCTTCGCCCGCATCGCCTGTTGAGCCACCATCGCCTGCGCTACCAGCATTCGGATCGTCTGGGGTTTCAACCAGCGACTGAACAGCTATTAGCGGCAGCGCGCTTTTCACCAAGCTCCAATTCAGCGTGGTGCGAATCCCTCGATAGTCGACGAAGCTCACCGACTCGACGGGAAGCGTGTCCAGCTCCACATCTTGCTCGGCAAAGGTGAGGCGAAGCAAGTCCATCAGCGAAAAGCCGCGCCCCACGATGGACAGGGCGCCGCTCGAGCTTGCCATGTTATACGTATGCGTGCTGAAGGGCAGCGTGCCCTCGCCGTCCATCTGAGCGAGCTCTTCTAGGGTGTACGTCTTCTCGACCACGGATTTGCTCGACGTGCCACCTGAACCCGGGAGTGCCTGGTTTCCGCTATTGCCCGCATCCGAGCCGTCATCAGAGCCCGGCTCTTGTGCGCTATCGTCACCGGAAGCAGCCGCGTCATCGCCCGGCTGCGCCTGCCCATTGCCCTGCTCGCCGTCCTGAGCACCGCCTTGGCCACCACCCTGCTCGCCAGAAGAATCCGACTTCTTGGGCAGGGTGGCCACGATGCTCAGAGAGTCTTGCGGGTGCGATTCGCCCTGGATGTTGCTCGGCTTCGGGTCGTCCTCGGAAGAATCGCCCGACCTCACCGTGATGGTGTCGAACATCTCCTCGGTGCTGGCTTTCACATGCGCAACGCACGAAACCGTGAACTCGCCTTCGCCCATTACCTCCAGAACGCCCTCCTCGCTGATGGACGCGATGTCGGGATTCGACGTGGTCCATTCGAGGTTCTCCAGCCGCCCGTCGGAGAGCTTTGCGAGCGAATCGCCCTGCGAAACCGTATAGGTCAGCATGTCCCCGCCGTATTGCGCAACCACGCGCGCCCTCAGGCGATAGAGAATCGGCAGCTCGGTCTTCGCGAACGTGAGCTCAGGCTCGGAGGTGAAGGCCTCACCGGCCTGGGTGAGCATCTCCACCGAGGAGAGCTTGAGGATGGTTTCCTCGCCAGGGTCGGTGCTGGGATCATCGCCGCCATCACCACCTTCGCCACCGTCGCCTTCACCAGGCTTGTCGATGCCCGAAAGCGTGGATTTAACGGTGAACGAGACAGCCAGCTCGTCGGCAGCGCCTTCGTTCACCAGGCAGCGCACCACAGCATCGCCCGTTTTGAGCGCTTTCAGCGTCAGCACGTTGCTGGTAGGCGCCACCGACTTCTCGATCGCCTCGTCGGGATCTTCTACCTCCCACTTCGCGAAGGTGCAGCTGGCCACTTCATCTGTGGGCTCGCTTGCCGCATAGCCTTCAGGATATGCGCCGTCCCATACGGGAACCGCCACGATCTCGCGATCGCCGGAAACATCGGAAAGATACACGGTGGCAGCTTCGCTGCCCAATGCCGAGCCATTGGCGATGGGATACCACAGCGTTTCGTCGTCGTGCTCGGCTTCTTCGTACAGCACCACGTCGGTGAGGGTTTCGCCCTCGTGCCCCGAGCCGTCGTCGAGCGTGAGCGAAGAGGCCGCATAAGCCACGAGGTATTGCCCATTGAACGCGAGTGCGAACACCAACGCGAACGTCAGCGCGATGCGCAGCAGCTTGCCTGCAGCGGGCTGTATGGATTTGATCAGGCTCACCGGTTACTCACCTCCGGAACCGCTCCCGCTCTCGTCCCCTTGCCCATTGGCATCGCCTTGCCCAGTTGCGCCGCCCTGGCCACTTTGACCGCTCTGCCCGCTATCGCTTCCAGTAGAGCCGCCCGAAGGCGCCGCACCGTCTTCGACCAGGTAGTATTTGCCCGTGGCAGGATCTTGATAAACCTTGCCCATCTCCACGAACGAGTTCCCTTCGCCGTAGAGCTCGTTGTTCATCTCGGTAACTTCGTCCTGGTTCAGCTCTTGGTCCATGTCGACTTGCTGGAATTGCGCTAAATCGACGTTCCAGGCAACCACCAGTGCCACCATCAGCCCGCAGGCGAACACCAGCATGATATCGCCGATGTTGCCCATCGACGACATAGGGTCGACGTCTTCGCGCGTGCGACCCTTCCTGAACGAACCACCTGCTTGGTAGTAACTCGACATAGCGCCACCACCTAGCGCCGGGTTGGGTACTGGCCCGGCACTTGCCCCTGATCACCGCGCGCATTGCGTGCATTCTGATTGCCCAAGAAGGCATCGTAGTCGGGATTGAGGGGCATGCCGGAAGACGAATAGGCTTGCTGGCCTGGCATTGGCTGCGAGGTTGCAGCATGCTGGCCGTAGGCAGGTTGGGGCTGCGCTTCGTAGCCGGTCACAACCGATGCCATGGGCACGGCTTCTTGCGCAGGCGGGTATGTGGCGTAGGGAGGTTGCTGCATCAACGACGAAGCCCCCAATGGGTTTCCTAGCGGAGCATCGAAGGGCGACTGATCGGCATAGGGGTCGGCCACTACGCGCCGACGCGTTGTTTTCTTGATGGTTTGACGCGGCGCGCGCGAGTCCTCGATCTTCTGCACCATGGTGGCAAACGAGCTGTCGAGCGCCGACATGTAGTTGTCGTACCAACCTTGGCGTATCTTGGCGATGATCAGGCACACCGCTGCCACCACCAAGCCAGCTACCGTGGTGTCGAAGGCAACCAGCAGCGAACTGGAAAGCGCTGTGGTATCGCCTTGCCCGAGTGCCTGGATGCCCGGGCCCAACGGCACCAACGTGCCCACCAAGCCGAACATGGGTGCCACCTTCGCCGCTGTGTTGTTGCGGCCGATGATGCGATCGTAGTGGCTTTCCTCCTGGTTGGCCATGCGACGCACTAGCGCGATGAGCGCATCGCCTGGCAGGTTGCGATGGTCGAAAACCGTTTGAAGCGCATTCTTCTGGCGGCGCAGCAATCCCGATTCCTCGATGATCGCAGGGATGGCCGCCTCGTTCGACGCCGTGAGGTCATCGAGAAACTGGGGCATGACCACCTTGAAATGGCGCCGCTCGGTGACAAGCTCCACGAGTATGCTGCCGATGCTGAACACCGCATAGGCGATGAGCAGCAACAGCAGGACGATATCGGGTATGAGAAGCGACTGCGATATCACATAGAGGATGTCGCCGAGAAACGTGAGCACAGCAGAGCCTTTCCGTTGCAGAATCCATGGTTAGAACACGATTATGCCAATTTACCATCCAAACATGAAGAAACCCTCCTTGGAGAGGGTTTCCATAGGAATAACGCCTTATGAGAGGTGCACTCGCCACCTGCTCTCGCCGGAATTGCGGAGGGCCGCCGCAGGACCAAGTTGGCTTAGGCCAATGCCGAGTCCTGCACAAGGCTCTCCCGCGCCACCGTCTAGCGCGCAGCGGTAGTTTTGGCGAGGCCGGTAAGGCCGCCGCGCAAAAAGCGCGTAGCGGTAATTCTGGTGAGTGCGGGAGGGTCGCCGCGGAGCCGAGTTGGCTTAGGCCAACGATGCGCTCCGCACAAGGCCCTCCCGTACCACCAGAATTAGCGCTTCGAGAACTGCGGACGCTTGCGAGCCTTCTTCAGACCATACTTCTTGCGCTCCACCATGCGGGAATCGCGCGTAAGGAAGCCAGCCTTCTTCAGCTCGGAACGATAATCGCCAGCCTCGAGCAGAGCGCGAGCGATGCCGAGGCGCAGGGCTCCGGACTGACCGGAGATGCCGCCGCCATTCAGGCGAGCGATCACATCGAAATGGCCTTCGGTGTCGGTAACCTTGAAAGGTGCAACGGCTGCATCCACCAGGCCTTCGCGGCCGAAGTACTCGCGAGCATCGCGACCATTGACCGTAACCTTGCCCGAACCGGGAACCAAACGCACGCGGGCAATCGCATTCTTCCTGCGGCCGGTGCCGTAATACAAAGCTTCATTCGCCATGACTAGCCCTCCACTTCAATCTTGCGCGGCTGCTGAGCAGTATGAGGATGATCGGGACCTGCATACACCTTCAGCTTCTTGCCCTGCGCGCGACCGAGCGTGTTCTTGGGAAGCATGCCCTTCACCGCGTGCTCGATCACGCGCTCGGGGTGCTTCTCCATGGCCTCGGCGAACGTCTCGCTCTTGAGTCCACCCGGGTAGCCACTGTGACGATAGTACTTCTTGTCGGTAGCCTTGTTGCCCGTCACGCGAATCTTGTCGGCATTGATGATGATCACGAAATCGCCGGTGTCCACGTGGGGGGTGTACTGGGGCTTGTGCTTGCCACGAAGGATCTTCGCAGCTTGAGCGGCAACGCGACCAAGCACCTGATCCTCAGCATCAATCAAGAGCCATTCGCGCTCCACCTCGTTGGGCTTTGCATAATACGTCTTCACTTGCATTCCTCCATTGCTTGCGGATAGGACGGTTGAAGCTACCGTCCGCTCCTGCTGCTTGCGCAGCTTGTGTTTTCAAAAGTGCAGCGATGGCTCGCTTGGCTTCCTACACCAAAGGCATGTGCGCGGGCTGGACGACCCTTGCCATGCCGTGAGCCGCATACTGCTTCACGGGGCTTTTGAAAGCAACTTTTGAAGTATACGGCTCTCTCTTCTGAAACGTCAACGAATTTCCCGCGCGAAATGCCCGATTATCCGCAGTTTGCACAAATGCCGCGTCTAAAATGTGCCCATGGCTTTTCTGCCCACAACATATAGGGAAATGACCGAACGGGGTTGGGATGCCGTCGATTTCGCTTATGTGATCGGCGATGCCTATGTGGACCATCCCTCGTTCGGCCCTGCGATCATCTCACGACTGCTGGAAGCCAAGGGGTTTCGGGTGGGCATCATCGCGCAGCCCGACTGGAGAAGCGACGATTCGATCGGCGTGTTCGGCGAGCCGCGATTGGGATTCCTGGTGTCGGCTGGCAACATGGACTCCATGGTGAACCATTTCACCGTGGCCAAGAAGCGCCGCCGCAGCGACGCCTATTCGCCTGGTGGCCAGGCGGGCTTGCGTCCCGATCGCGCATGCATCGCATACGGCAACCTGATACGGCGCACGTACAAGAGCACGCCCATCATCCTGGGCGGCATCGAAGCGAGCCTGCGAAGGCTGGCCCACTACGACTACTGGCAAGACAAGCTGCGCCGCTCCATCCTGCTGGATTCTGGTGCCGATCTGATTTCCTACGGCATGGGCGAGCGTTCCATCGTGGCCATCGCCGAAGCGCTCGAGAGCGGGCTTGCGGTGAGCGACCTCGCGTTCATTCCCGGAACGGCATACAAGGCACGCGATGCGCAACATGTTTTCGAGCCCGTGGCATTGCCCAGCTTCGACGAGCTGCAAACCGACAAGCTGGCTTATGCGCGCAGCTTCCAGCTGCAATGCGAGAACCTCAACCCCTACCTCGGGCATGCGCTGGTGGAAGAGTATCCCCACGGGGTGCTCGTAGTGCAGAACCCACCATCCGAGCCGCTCTCGACCGACGAGCTCGATGCGATTTACGAGCTGCCCTACGAACGCGCGGCCCACCCCAGCTACCAGGCGGCTGGCGGCGTACCTGCGCTTGCCGAAGTGGAGTTCTCGCTCACGAGCAACCGCGGATGCATGGGCGACTGCTCGTTTTGCGCTCTCAGCTTCCACCAAGGACGCATCGTGCAAGCGCGCAGCCACGAATCGCTTCTGGCGGAAGCGCGCCAGATGACCGAAAGCCCCCGATTCAAGGGCTACATCAACGACGTGGGCGGCCCCACTGCGAACTTCCGTGTGCCCGCCTGCGCCAAGCAGGCGCGCGTCGGTGCCTGCGCGAGCAAGCGCTGCCTCTCGCCCGACCCTTGCGCGAGCCTCGTGGCATCGCACGCCGACTATCTGGAGTTGTTGCGCAAGCTGCGCGAGTTGCCCAGCGTGAAGAAGGTGTTCGTGCGCAGCGGCATCCGCTTCGACTACGCGCTATTGGACGAGAAGTTCGGCGCAAAGTTCATCGATGAGCTGGTCGAACACCACGTGAGCGGGCAGCTGCGCGTAGCTCCCGAACATGTGTCAGAGGTGGTGCTGCAGGCGATGGGCAAGCCGCATCACGAGGTATACGAGCAGTTTGCGCGCGCGTTCGAGGCAGCCACCAAGCGCGTAGGCAAAGAGCAGTACCTGGTGCCCTACCTGATGTCATCGCACCCGGGCTCCACTTTGCGAGAAGCCATCGAACTAGCCGAATACTGCCGCGACCTCGGATTCAACCCCGAGCAGGTGCAGGATTTCTATCCCACGCCCTCCACGGTTTCCACCTGCATGTACTACACCGGCGTGGACCCGCGCACCATGGAACCTATATATGTAGCGAAAACAGCCCACGATAAGGCGCTGCAGCGCGCACTGATCCAGTACCGCGACCCCAAGAATCACGACCTCGTGCGCGAGGCGCTGCACAAGGCAGGCCGCGAGGACCTCATCGGCTACGGGCCGAAATGCCTCGTTCGACCCAAGAAACACAAGGCGCAGAAATAGCTGAAGGCTATTTCGCAGCGCTTTGGCTTGAGGATTTGTCGTGCGCGTCAAGAGCAGGGCGTTCTGGATCTTACTTTTGAACTGGTTTCACGATGGGCATAACAGCATTCTTGCTCACTGCCGAACAACCTTTGGCTGAAGGACAGCTTGCGCAGCTTCCGCTACAGCCCAATAGCTCGGCTTCTTGAGCCGATAGCCCGCGCACCTTCGATGGCGCGTCTTCGCAGTCGCCCACAGAGCAGCACCCGCCCTTCGATTCGTGGCCCTTGAAGAACGTCGCCTTCACGGCAAATGCGAGCGCCACGACAACCAGCGCCAGAATGACCCAGCTTGCAAGATTCATGTCAGCACCTCCTTCGCAACGCTTCGCATGGCGTTACCCCCTGCTCTCTCGAAGGGTTGTGGCAGGGAGACCGGGATGCAGGCCTCCCTGCCACTCTGCTTGCGGTTTGCAGGTTGGAGAGAGAAGGGAAAGACAACCTGTTTCCGCACGAGTTGGCATGTTTTGCTACGCAGCGTTTGCAGCCGCCTCTAGCGGTTCACCCGCCTTTGCCTGCGTCTTGGGCATGGGCCGGAACAGGCCATAGAGAATGGCTGCCAGCACCACCAGGGCAACAAGCGTCCAAAGGTCGAACACGCCCACGGTGAACAAGCGCCCAAGCTGGAACACGATGAGCGCAAGCGCATAGGCCCATGCGCATTCCCAGCCAATGGCTGCCCAGAACCACTTGTTGAAGCCGCCCATCTCGCGCTTGATGGCACCCATGGCTGCAAAGCAGGGGCAGCAGAGCAACTGGAAGAGCATGAACGAGAATGCCGCAACGGGAACGAGCAGCGCAGAGCCGGTCACTGCGGCCAGAGAATTCAGGAAGGCAGCAGACCAGGTAAGCGTTTCGCCGCCGAAGAGCACGGCCATGGTGGAGATGACGTTCTCCTTCGCGATAAGCCCGGTGACCACCGTGGAAGCAGACTGCCAGTTGCTGAATCCAAGCGGCGTGAACAGCCATGCGAACGCATTGCCGAAGTAGGCGAGCAGCGAGTAATCCATGAGCTCTTCGCCCACCCACATGAACTGGCCTTCGTAGATGCCATAGCCAGAAAGGAACCACACAACCACCGTGGCCAGCAGGATGATGGTGCCAGCTTTCTTGATGAATGCCCAAGCGCGTTCCCACATGCTGCGCAGCAAGTCGACGAAGCGTGGCAGGCGGTACTCGGGAAGCTCCATGATGTAGGGCGTGGTTTCGCCCATGAACGGCTTCGTCTTCTTCAAGATGATGCCCGACATGACGATGGATGCGATGCCGATAAAGTATGCCAATGGCGCCACCCACCATACGCCGCCGAAGACCGCAGTGGAGATGAGCGCGATGATGGGCAGCTTCGCCGAGCACGGCATGAAGGTGGTGGTCATCACGGTAAGGTGCCGCGACGACTCCGATTCGATGGTGCGCGAGGCCATGATGCCCGGCACGCCGCAGCCGGTGCCCACGATCATGGGAATGAACGTCTTGCCTGAGAGCCCGAAGCGTCGGAATATGCGATCCAAGATGAACGTGACGCGCGCCATGTAACCGCAGCCTTCAAGTATGGCCAGCAGGAAGAACAAGACCATGATCTGCGGCACGAACCCGAGCACGGCGCCCACGCCAGCTATGATGCCATCCATGATGAGGTCGTAGAGCCACGGTGCGCAGTCGACCGCCTCCAATGCGGGGCCAATCAGCGCGGGAATGCCCGGCACCCAAAGGCCGTAAGCGCTGTGCTCTTGCGGGGCGGCCACCTGAATGCCCTCGGGCACTTCCTCGCCTGTTCCCTCGTCGAGCGACTCGCCATCGAAGCTGTAGATCACAGCCTCGGCAGCGCCTTCGCGCCCTTCAGCGGCAATCTGGTCGTTCAGCTCGTCGGCCCGCGCCTGGGCGATAGGCTCGGCAGCTTCGCCCGCATAGACCAGATAGGTGGTTTCGAACACCTCTTCTTCATCCACCTCCGAGTACTCGGCGATCACGCCAGCATCCTCGGCTTGCCTCTCGAAGCTTGCAAGCGCGCGCTGCGCAGCAGGCGAATCGGGAGCAGGTTCGAAATCGTCAGCCTCGAGCCCCAACGCGTACAGGGCATCTTCGGGCGGTTCGGCCAGGAAGTTCACCGACACTTCGTCGATGAGGTCTTGATCGACCCCTGCCTCGGCCGCTGCCTCCAGATACGCGCTTATGGCCGTCTGAGCCTGGTCGTAAGGCTCGGCGGCTTCGTCGTAGCGCGCTTGAGCGCCGGCATCGGGGTCCACGGCGGCAACGGGATCGAGGTACCAACCATCGCCGAACACGCCATCGTTGGCCCAGTCGGTGGCATAGGTGCCTACCGTGGAGATTGCGATGTAATAGATGAGCACGATGATCACCGCGAAGATGGGCAGCGCCGCCACGCGATTGAGCAGCACGCGGTCGATCTTCTCGGTTAGGAACGCGCGCTTCTTCTCGCTCTCGGTGGCATTGCCCAACATGGCGGCGATAGCCTCGTAGCGCTCGTTGGTGAGCACGGCATCGGCCTTGTCGCCGTAGCGCGCCTCTACGGCTCGCTCGTGATTGGCAATGTCGGGCACCGCACCGAACCGATCGATGACGTAGCGGTCGCCCTCGAGGTACTTGATGGCATAGAAGCGGCGCAGTTGCGCAGGCACGTCCCCGGGAAGCTCTTTCTCCAAATGCCCGATAAGCTGCTCCACCTCGTCGGAGAAGCGCATAGCCTGAGGGCTGAGCCCTTTGCTCGAAGCATCGAGAGCCACCTCTATGAGGTGGTCGATGCCCTCGCCGCGCAAGGCGGATATCTCGACCACCGGCACGCCCAGCATATCGGATATCGCACGGGCGTCGATCTTTTGCCCGCGCTTCCTTAGCACGTCCATCTGGTTGAGCGCCACTACCACCGGCACGCCGAACTCGATGAGCTGAGTCGTGAGATAAAGGTTGCGCTCGATGTTCGTGGCATCGACGATGTCCACGATAACGCTGGCTTGCCCACTGGCCAGGTAGTCGCGCGCCACTATCTCCTCGTTGGAGTAAGGCGAAAGCGAATAGATGCCAGGAAGGTCCACGACCTCTACGTCGGAATTGGACTTCAGGGTTCCCGTTTTCCGCTCAACCGTGACGCCGGGCCAGTTTCCCACGTATTGATGGTTGCCCGTAAGCTGGTTGAACAGGGTTGTCTTGCCGGAGTTCGGGTTTCCGACCAGTGCGAATACGGCGCCCATCTTACGCAGGCACCACTTCGATGCGGGCAGCGTCGGCGCGACGAAGCGATAGATGGTATCCGCGCACGGTGATGTCGATGGGGTCGCCCAAGGGCGCCGACTTCGTCACCTGAAGATGCGTTCCCTTGGTGATGCCCATATCCATGATGCGACGTCGCATCTCCCCTGTCTCGTTCAGCTTCGTGACCGTGCACGAACCTCCTACGGCAATGTCGTTGAGCGTCATTTCGATCCTCCTTGTAAGCCCTAGTTAACTTATATTCCATTGTTATAGAAGACTTACAAGTTGTTGTCAATGTTAACCTAGGATAATTTTTTAGAATCGAAACGAAAGCGTCACTATCGGTCAACTGGACGCGGGATAAGAGAGCAAGCGCGTTGACGAAGACCAGAATCAGGATGTTCTCAGGGCCGCTTGCACATCCGCTCAAGCCCTCCAGACTGCGTTTGGCCTCATCAGCCAGGAGCCTTCGACGAGCAGATATGCGCTATCGCTTGGTGGCGAATCCGTCTTCGCGCAGCTGATCAGTCGAGAGCGTCGAGCTCGCTGCGCGCGATAAGGCGCAGCGCGGATGTGCGCGATGCGCTTCCTGTGCTTTCACTCATGCCGAAGAGCGCCACCACGTCTTCCCGCGAAGGCGCAAGCAACGAGGCATCCGCAACCACCACATGCTCATAAACATCGAGCATCGACTCGGCTAGCGAGCGCATCACCAGCAGCAGGCTTTCGGGAAGCCCATCCGCCTGGAAGTCGACCGAGGAGGCATCGATGCCGTACGCCACCGAGAAGTCGAACTCGGCAGCCTGCACCAAGGGTCCGCGCCCCTTGCGGCCCAGCTGACGCATGGCGCTCACGGCGTCTTCGGCAGCAGACGTGTCGGCCATCAGGAATACAGCTGCCATACCCGACGCACACAACGCAGCGCCTACCTCGAGCAAGTTGTGCCCGCTATCCTCGTTCGGCGCGAAAACGAACGCAATGGTTCGCTCGCACGCGCCTCGAATATCGGTGACATCTATCGGCTGGCTCACGAAAGATCCTCTCGATCGGTAATGCAGGAGCGCCTATTCGAATGGCGGGAACTCGAAGAAACCACGCCCGTTTTCGCGCATGAGGCTATAGAAATCATAGCCATTCAGCAGGGTCTGGAAGATTTCGGTATAGCGCGCATCCAAATCGACATCCGCGAAACGCTCGGGATACACGATGGAACCCACGAAGTACGCCTCGCAGAGCGCCACCTCCACATTCGTTCCATTGTAGTTGTAGAACGGCTGGGTATAGAGCTTGCCCGATTTGAATGCCTTGAGCGACTTGAAGAACTCGGGGTTGTCGTCGTAAGTGCTCTTCAGCAAATCGTAATTTCCGCTGTTCAGGAACATGAATTCGGGATCCCACTCGCCAATCTGGTCGAGCGTGACTTCCACGAAGCCATCCGAATTCACGTCGTTCGCAACGTTATGCACGTTCGCAACCTCGGCAACCGCATAGTTGGAATACGTGCCTTCCCAACCATGTTCATCCAAGTAGTTGATGGCGCCGAAGTAAACGGGCGCCTTCTCTTCGCTCGGCACATCTGCAGTGCGGCTGCGCAAGTCATCGCGCCACTCCTCCAGCTTAGCAATGACGGCCTGAGCGCGGCTCTCGGCACCAAGGGCTTCTCCCACGCACTCGAGCGAGTTTATGAAGCCATCCGAGAACAGCTGGTTTTGGTAGTTCACGCCCAAGACGGGAATGCCCGTTTCAGCTTGCAGGGCATCGCATTCATCGGCTGTGCGATTCGAGATGATCACATCGGGAGCGAGGTCCTTCAGCTGATCGATGTCCACGTTCAGCTCAGCCAGATGATTCCCGGTATTGGTGGATGGCAAGTCGACGAACAGCTCCTCGCAAGCAATCGAATAAGGGCGCTCGAACTCTGGGTTCTTCTCCATATCGGACACGGCAATGAGCTTGTCCTGCGCTCCCGCATAGACCACCACGCGCGCTGCGGAGCCAACCACAGCGGCCGTTTGCGCATCAGCAGGAACCTCGACTGTGCGGTTGTAGCCATCGACTACCACTTTGACTTGCTCGTCCGAAAGCCCCGGGTTCTCGGACGAAGGGGTGCTGCTCGTTCGCGTGCCACACGCAGTAAGCGCGACCAATGCGACCAAGCTCGCGATGAGCACAATCCAAGGAGCAACTCTTGCAAGGGCAGGATGTCTTCGCATGCCAGCCCTCCTTTCCCTAGCGCCAACAAAATATTAGCATTGCTCGGGAAATGCGTCCGGCTCGTTTGATTTTTATTCAGGCTTCGGACGCGCATGCCGCGGTTGCCGCTGCGCCGCTCTCGCACATCATGGATCGCCGTGCGGCTTCCCCTCAAGATTGAAGCACCGTGTTGACTAGTATTGGATTATGTCCTATAGTGGTTCTTGTCTAAAGCACAAAGGATTCTTCTTCCTGAATCCAAACCCTTATGAAAAGAGCCGAGCATCGCTCGGTTCTTTTCATCTTGCAGATGACTGGAAAATTACCTCGTAGGCGAATCGTCATCGATGGCATCCCTTGATTCCAACAATAGGCGCATTCAGCGGGTTATACTTGCATAGACTAGCGAAGATGCCTCATGCTAGCCAATGAAGGATTTCCAGTTGAAGATTGAGTTAGCCGATGCCCCGAGACATTTCGCAGAGCGATGAGCAGCCAAGCGGTAGCCATGCAGCCCGCGAAGCCGTGCGCATAAGGCAAGACGGCATACCATCGAAGCCCAGCAGGCCAACTCAACCAACCCGTACGCCTCAGGCTGGCCAACATGTCCAGCCAGGTCAGCCATCGCGTCCGCCTCAGGGCGCCACAGCGGCGCGGCGTCGGCAACCGCGAGGCAAGTCGCGGCATATCCCCGCCTTAGATGGCCTGCGCTGCTTCGCCGTGCTGGCAGTCATCGCCTATCACATGAAGCTCGATTGGGCACCCGGCGGCCTTTTGGGCGTCACCATGTTCTTCGTGCTCTCGGGATACCTGATCACGGGCCTTCTGTTGCGCGAATACAAGGAAACTCGCACCATCAGCCTGAAGCACTTCTGGATTCGCCGCGTGAGGCGCATCATCCCTGCCGTGGTGTTCGCAGTTTTCGGCACGGCTATCCTGTGCGCCATCTTCGACCACGCACTGCTCACTAAGATGCGCCCCGATGTGATTCCCACGCTATTGTTCTTCAATAACTGGTGGCAGATATTCCACGATGTGTCCTACTTCGAGGCGCTTGGCCAACCTTCGCCGCTCATGCCCTATTGGTCGCTGTCAATCGAAGAGCAGTATTACGTCATTTGGCCCATCGTGCTGTTGGTTGCCATGAAGCTAGGCGCGAAGAAGAGCATGCTGCGCAATGCCACATTGGTGTTGGCGCTGCTCTCCACGCTTGAAATGGCGCTGCTCTACAACCCCCATGTGGATCCCTCGCGCATCTACTACGGCACCGACACGCGCGCCGCCTCGCTGTTAATCGGTTCGTTCTTGGCTTTCGTATGGCCCTACCAACGACTGACCAAGCGCGCTGGCGAGCGCATGACGCCCGCAGGACGCGCTGCATTCAACGTCGTGGGGTTCGGCGCCATCATCGGACTGGTTTTGATGGTGGTCTTTACCAACGGCTTCGATGCGTTCATCTACCGTGGCGGCTTGTTGCTGTGCTCGGTGCTCACCGCGCTTGCCATCGCCGTGATGGTGCATCCTGTTAGCTTGCTGGGAAAGATCCTGGGGTGGAAGCCGTTCGAGTTCATCGGCAAGATCAGCTACTCCATGTACCTTTGGCACTACCCCATCATCCTCATCCTTACGCCGCAGAACACCGCAGGGGCCACGCCCTGGTGGCTTTGCCTGATCGAGCTTGCGCTGATCATCGGCATCTCGTCGGTCTCGTACTTCCTGGTGGAGAATCCGATTCACCATGGTGCCATCGGACGCGTGCTAGCTGGCGCTCGACAGGGTCGCTATACGCTCGGCGAATGGCTACGTACGCACGTTGCAGGCGCCATAGCATGCATGGTGTTCCTACTAGCTGCCATTGGAAGCCTGATCTTCGTTCCCAGCACATCGGCCGTCGAACGAACCGAGCTGCTGCAAGGCGAAGTGACCACCACCGTTCAAAAGGCAGTTGAGAAGCAGGTGTTGTTCGTGCAAGCGCAACGCGAGGCCATGAGACTCGACATGCTGCTGATTGGCGATTCCGTCCCCGAGGCCGTGGGCGGTTACGGCACATTCGCTGAGTACTTCCCAACTGGATTCATCGATGCAACGAAGAACCGACAATACTGGCAAGCCACCGACATCTATAAAGGTTACAAGGATGCTGGCATGATTGGCGACGTGGTGGTGATAGCCCTTGGCACCAACGGCTATACGACCGATGCCGACATCGATTCGCTCATGCAAGAAGTGGGCAGCGATCAGCAGATCTGGCTGGTGAACACGCGCAGCCCCGAGGACTACGTGGAATCGAACAACGATGTGATTGCGCGCGCCGCCGAACGGTACCCCAATGCGCACCTCATCGACTGGTATGGTGCGAGCGCCGACCACGACGAATACTTCGACGGCGACGGCACCCACCTCACGCCCGATGCCACCAAGGTGTATGCGCAGATGATAATGGACGCAGTGGGCGATAGCTTGCCCGCTGACGCCAAGGGCAACCCCGCAGCCTAACAACTTCGTCGTAGTTAAAGCTTGATGCGCGCGGCCTAGTGTCCTTATTGCGCATGTCGCTCACCGAAGCTCTTCGCGCTTGGCTTCGCACCCATGTGCTACGGCGTTAAGCGCCTGCACATGTGGGCTGCAGAATCGCTGCTCAGAGCCACGGCAAGCGACATGCGTCTCCGGATTCACTTGGTATTAACGTCCTGCCTTGATGTGACGCGGCTATTTCTGCAGCGCACAAGTGCAGGCAAAATCTGATTCAGGTTCGTATTGCCAACTTGTACGCAATTGGTTTTGCCGTCGCACTTGGCGGCGAAGCCTTTAGCCGCGCGCATCAAGGCGGGACGTCAATGCATGAGACAGCCGACGCGGCTGGCTAACAGGCGATGGGTTATTGGAGCCAGTCGAGGTAGGCTTCGGCATCGGCCTGCGGCACGTCGATAAGGCGCACGGAGGTGCTGCGCGTGCCCGCTGCCGTGGTGGCAACGATGGTGGCTATGCCCCAATGTCGCTGGAAAGGGTTGGTGCGCGTATGGCCCGATTGGATCTTCTGCCGCGGTATCAGAGAGGTGGACGTGGCCAAGCCGCCGTTGTGCAAAAGCAAGTAGCGATGATTCCAAACGTAGCCGGCGTTGCGAGCCCAATACACCGCGTTCACGCCGATAATCACCGTGCATGCCACGATTGCAACACAGAGCACCACAATGGCCGCACGCGCGAAGAACTGGAAGCTCATCAGCATGGAGAGCGAAACGATGCCTCCTTCGAGCGCTCCGAACACCATGAGGCACAACACTATGATGCACACGATGCCGCACCAAAGCGCCCAGTTCGTCCAAAGGCATTGACGAAGCAGCGCGCGGCGAAGCGCCACCGGTGCCACGGGCTTACGCGCGTCCATGCGCGGGCGGTCGGCGAACTCGGGCAACAAGCCATCCAACAGCTCGTTGAGCAGCTTCACCTCAAGGAAGGGATGGATGACGAGATACTGAGCTGACGCGTTGTTGTTGGACGAGCTTTCGTTGGACTGCACGGCAATGCGCCCAAACGAGAGTTCGCAATAGCCCATGAGGCGCTTGAAGAACGACTGGCGCACCTCGACAGACTGGATGCGACTCACGTCGATGCCGCTGAACGTGCGCGTTATCAGCCCGCGCTCGACCTCCACGCGGCTACCACGGCGCCGCACCTTGAAGTTGCCGTAGCTCAGCATAAGCCCCGCGCTGGTGGCAATCCAGGCCACGATGGCACCGCCGATGATGAGCGGAAGGGAGATGGCCAAAAGCACAGTGGATAGGAAGTCGTCGACGAAGAAGAGACCTGAGGTCACGAACAGCATGGTAACGGCGCCCACCAACCCCATCACGAGGGAGCCTGGATGCAGGATGCTGGCAAGCAGTAGCTGCTTGTTCGATAGACCGAACTCGTAGCTGACCGGCTCGTTTTCGAAAGAGCTGCCACCATAGATACCGCGCCATCTCGCCACGCCGTCGAGTTCTGAATCGAGTGTATTGGGAGCATAGGGCGCGGCCACCTGAGGCGCAGCACCCGCAACAGGCTGCGGCATAACACCCGAACCCGCCACACCGGGCGCAGCAGGGCCACCGAACGCTCCTGACGTTCCCGGCGCACTTGACATGCCCGGCGCAACCGGCGCGCCCATGACGTCAGCTGCCACTTCACCTATGTATTCAACCGACGCGCCAGCAGCCACAGCGGCCTTGCGCGCAAAGACATCGTTGCGGATACGCTCGGCAGCCGCAAGGCGCACATAGGGAATGCGTACGCCTTTGTTCGACGAACCGCCCGCGGAATCGATGACCACCGTACACACGCCAATGATGCGCTGCAGGATGGACGCGCGCTGGTTCACCGACTGGATGCGCTCGTAGGGAAGATGCACCTTCTTCTTCACGATGACGCCCGAATAGAAGCTGAGCTCGCGCTCATCGAACACGTAGAACATGTTGCGCCACGACAACCAATAGATCAGCAGCAATAAGCCAAAGATCGCGGCCACCGACACCACGGCAATCGCCACGATAAGGAAAAGCGAAACGGACAGGCGACCATCTTGCGCCAAGAAATACAGCTTCACCAGGTCGTCGATGTTGCCCACCACTGCCACTGCGACCACCGCCACAAGCGCAGCCAGCGGCCCCAGCCAGATGTAGCTCTTGTCCACCTGATAGCGCTTGCCCGTCTGAAGCGTAACCGGAAACCCCGCCATCGACTACACGTCCTCGCGCGCCAGGCGAGCGAACTCGGCAGCGCGGTCACGCAGCTCATCGGCCGTTTGCGCATCGAGACCCGGAATCACATGCTCGGTGGCAGCCGTGGCTATGGTCACATCCGACAGGTGGAACATGCGCAGGATGGGCCCCTGGCGCGTATCGGTGTTCTGCACGCGAATGAACGGGATGGTATAGCGCTTGCGCCAGATGATGCCCTTGGCGATGTCGAGATAATCAGCCGAGACCTCATAGCGCCACCGAACGTAGCGAATGGGCGGCAGCACGAAGATGAACAGCACGTAGAGCACCACGGCCACGATGACCACTATCATCAGGGCAAGCCTTCCACCGGCTGAGGTTTCTGGCAACATGGAGAGCGGTAACGTTACAGCCAACCCGATGACTAGGCAAATGGTTATCCAAAGGCCATCGTTGATGCGCCATACGTTCTTGACGCGCGGGTCCAATTGATTGCTCGGCTGCGGTTTCATGGTCCTCCATCCAGGCGTTACCGAATGCCCCAGGGGCATGCGTCAGGCTGAACGCGCACGTACGCTAAGCCCAGGGGTCGGGTTCGAACAAGGGTTGCTCGTCGCGGCGATCGGACCACGGATCGTAGCCGTCGTCGTCTTCGCACTCGGGACGAACCTGGGGGTCGGCAGGGCATGCGGCTTGAGCGCGTGCAACTTCGAGCTCGGCCACCTCGGGCTTCTTCGGCGAAGTATCACTCGCAAGCTGCGACATATGGAGCCTTTCCGTTTTCCCCAGCATGTTGCAAGCGGCTGAAAAGGACAAACCCTAAGCTAGCTACCTGATACATGCGTTTTCAATATAGCATCAAATGAGCTGCGGAAAACGAGGAATCATGCTCCAGTTGAAAGGCATCTGCAAGTCGTACACCACGGGCAACTTCACCCAAAAGGCCTTGGACGACGTATCCATCTCGTTTCGCGATAGCGAGTTCGTAGCCATCCTGGGGCCCTCGGGTTCGGGCAAGACCACGCTGCTGAACATAATCGGGGGGCTGGACCATTACGACTCGGGCGATTTGGTAATCGAGGGCGTGTCCACCAAGCAATACAAGGACCGCGATTGGGACACCTACCGCAACGACCGCGTGGGCTTCGTGTTCCAAAGCTACAACCTCATCCCACATCAGAGCATCCTGTCGAACGTGGAGCTTGCCCTCACGCTGTCGGGCGTGCCGCGCGAGGAGCGCCGCCAGCGCGCACGCGAAGCCCTGGAGCGCGTGGGCTTGGGCGAGCACGTGAACAAGAAGCCGGCCCAGCTATCGGGTGGCCAGATGCAGCGCGTGGCCATAGCGCGTGCGCTCATCAACAACCCCGACATCCTGCTGGCCGACGAGCCCACGGGTGCGCTCGATTCCTCCACCAGCGTGCAGATCATGAACCTGCTGAAGGAGATAGCCAGCGACCGGCTGGTGGTGATGGTCACGCATAACCCCGACCTAGCCGAGGAATATGCAACGCGCATCGTGAACCTCTCCGATGGCGTCATCCGCCAAGATTCCGACCCATTCGATCCCACAGTGGCCGAAATCGAAGACGCGAACGCGAAGCCGCTTCGCCGCACGCGCATGGGATTCCTCACTGCGCTGTCGCTTTCGTTCAACAACCTGATGACCAAGAAGGGCCGCACCATCATGACGGCCTTCGCTGGGTCGATTGGCATCATCGGCATAGCCGCCATCCTGTCGCTTGCCAACGGCGTGAACGAGTACATCAAGAACGTGGAAGAGGAAACCCTCTCCATCTACCCGCTGCAGATCATGGACACCGGCTTCGACATGACCACGCTGATGGCGCAGATGGGCGGCATGGGTAGCAGCGAGGAAAGCGAAGACGATGCGGGTGAAAGCACGGGCGAGAGCAGCAATGGAAGCTCTGCCGCCTCCGACGAAGCGCAGGGCAAGCTGCACGAGGTGAAGATGGTAACCTCCATGTTCGCCAGCGTCGAAAACAACGACCTCGCCTCGCTTAAGACCTACCTCGACGACAACATGGGCACGCTGGACAAATACGCCAACCTGGTGGAATACGGATACAACGTGACGCCGCAAGTCTTCGACGCCAACACCGAAGACGGCGTGCGACAGATCAACCCCGATACCACGTTCGTGTCGATGGGCCTGGGGTCGGGCGTGAGCTCGGTTTCCATGATGGGCATGTCCACCGACATCTTCGGCGAGCTCATCAGCGACCCCGCCATCTACGAAGGTCAGTACAACCTGGTGGCCGGACATGTTCCCGAGAAGTACAACGAGTGCGTGCTGATCACCAATTCGCGCAATTCCATCCCCGACGTGGTGCTCTACGGGCTTGGCCTGCGCGACCAGGCCGAGATGGACACCATGGTGAAGCAGTTCGTCGACAACGAAGAGGTGATCATCCCCGAGGACCGGCTGGATGTGACCTACGAGCAGATCATGAACGTGAAGATGAAGCTGGTGAACGCCGCCGACTACTACCAATACGACGAGACTTACGGCGTGTGGGTAAACAAGTCCGATGACGAAGCCTACATGAAGGAGCTGGTGAACGGCGCCGAGGACATCGTAATCTGCGGCATCTTGCAGGCGCGCGACGACACCAACGTGCATGCGCTCGGAACCAGCGGCATTGGGTATCTGCCCGAGCTGAAGACGCACCTCATCGAGCAAGCGGGACAGACCAAGGTGGTGCAAGACCAACTGGCCGACCCAGCGCGCGACGTGTTCAACGGCAAGCTGTTCAGCGAGGAGGCCGAAGGGGCGGCCTCCGATTTCGACATGAGCAACATGTTCACCATCGACGAAGGCATGCTGACGAGCGCCTTCGGCTTCGACACGAGCAAGCTGACCATCGACGAGTCGGCGCTGCAGCTGAGCATCTCGCCCGAGGATATGCCTGCCATGCCAACGCCAAGTCCCGAGGATTTCGCGCTGGACAACTCAACCATGGTGAACACGGCTGCTTTCGGCACGCTGATGCAGGAGGTCATGCAGGACTACCTGAGCAAGATGATGCAGATAGCTGCCGACAACGGCCTGAACCCGATGACCGACACCCAACGCATCTTCCAGATCTACATGAGCCTTCCCGAAACCCAGGCGCTCATCGCGCAGAAGATGCCCGCGCTGATCAATGCGGGCAACATGCAAGAGCAGCTGTCGGTCAGCGTGCAGGCGTACCTGAGCAAGACGATGTCGGCCTATATCGAGCAGGTGATGCAGGTAATGGGCTCGCGCATGCAAGAGGCTATGACCCGCGCCATGACGCAAACCATGGCGAACCTGCCAAGCGCCATGACGGTGGATACCAGCGCCTTCCAGAACGCCTTCCAGTTCAATTTGGACGAAGACGAGCTGACGGGCGTGATCATGTCCATGATGAGCGGCGAGCAGCACACCTTCGACAACAACCTGAAGGACCTCGGCTACGCGCAGCTGGACAAGCCCACCAGCATCGACATCTACCCGAAGGACTTCGAGAGCAAGCAGGGCATCATCGATCTGCTCGATGCCTACAACGACGAGGTGGTAGCTAGCGGCGAGGAGGACAAGAAGATCACCTACACCGACCTCGTGGGCACGCTGATGACCTCCGTCACCACCATCATCGACATGATATCGGCCGTGCTGATTGCCTTCGTGGCCATCTCGCTGGTGGTGAGCTCCATAATGATTGGCGTGATCACCTACATCTCGGTGCTCGAGCGCAAGAAGGAGATTGGCATCCTGCGCGCCATGGGCGCGAGCAAGGGCGACATCAGTCGCGTGTTCAATGCAGAGACCATCATCGAGGGCCTGGTGGCAGGCGTGCTTGGCGTGGGTATCACGGCGCTTTGCTGCATACCGGCGAACATCATCGTGTACAACATATTCGACGTGCCGAACGTGGCCATTCTGCCCATGAATGCTGCTTTGATCCTTGTTGCGATCAGCGTGGTGCTCACGTTCATCGCAGGGCTGATCCCCTCGCGCTCGGCCGCCAAGAAGGATCCGGTTGAAGCTCTACGCAGTGAGTAATCTCACGAAGGTAGTTGCCGCGAAAGCGAACCGTGGCGTGCTAAGGCACGCGAGGTGAGCTTGGAGGGGCAAATACCGAGTGAGATTACTCACTGCCTACCTGGAAGACGAAGCAATCAGTGAGCGCAGGCCTCCGTTTTCATTCCTCGGTCGCTTCGCTCCCTGCGGGGGGGGGTTGAAAACTCCGGCTTATCTATCAGCGGAAACTAATCCGCTGACCATTATTCGTAATCTTGTTTAAGAGCTGCGAAGGCCCCAAGCGCTCCGCGGATGGTGTCGGCGCTCACGCAATAGCTAGCGCGCACCCAGCCCGTGGACCCGAAGGCATTCGAGGGAACCAACAGCAAGTCGAACTTCTTCGCATGCTCGCTGAAGGCCTCGGCATCGGGCTCGAGGGCCTTGATCCACAGGTAGAAGGCGCCATCGGGTTCGATGAAGGTATACCCCAGCTCTCGGAGCCCTTCGCTCAGGAGTGCGCGATTGTCGGCATAGGCCTGCACGTCAGTTGGAAGGTCGATGCACTTCTCGATCACCTGTTGGAACAGCACTGGCGCGCAGATGTATCCCAGCGCGCGGCCAGCGCCGCACACGGCATCGAACACCTCAGAGCTGTTGGGGATGTTGTTGCTCACGTAGATGTAGCCGATGCGCTCGCCGGGCAAAGAGAGGCTCTTCGCCCAGGAATAGCAGATGATGGTGTCTTGGTAGTAGTTGGCCGTGAAGGGCACCTCGCAGCCATAGGTTATCTCGCGATAGGGCTCGTCGCTGATGAGGTAGATGGGGTGACCCAGCTCGGCTTCCTTCTCGTAGAGCATCGCTGCGAGCGCCTCGATGTTCTCTTCGGTGTACACGCAGCCTACGGGGTTGTTGGGCGAATTGATCACCACGGCGGAAGTTTGGGGCGTGATGGCCTTGCTCAACAGGTCGATATCAAGCTGGAAGTCGCTTTCGCGCATGGGAACCTCAACGCAGATGCAACCAGCCGATTCGGTCATCACCTTGTACTCGGGGAAGTAAGGCGCGTTCACGATAACCTCGTCGCCGGGGTTGGTGATGGCCGCCACCGTGATGAAGAGGGCCGATGTTGCACCTGTGGTCATGTACACGTTGCTGGCTGTGGCCTGGATGCCGAAGCGCTGCTTCAGGTTGTTCGCCACTGCTTCGCGCACGCTCATGATGCCAGGCGACATCGAGTAGCCATGCAGCACGGCTGGCGGTTCGAGCAGCAACTGCTCGATGCGCTCGCGCACGGCAACAGGCGCAGGAATGGACGGGTTGCCTATCGAGAGGTCGTAGACGTTTTCAGCTCCCACTTCCGCCTTGCGCTTCAAGCCATAGGCGAAAAGCGCGCGAATCGGATTAGGCTGCTGGCCCAGGCTGAGCATGCGTTGATTGATCATGAGGTTTCCTGTCGTTGCAAATAAGATGCTGGCCAAGCGCGAAGCGATTACTCCTCGTCGAGCGATTCCGGGCGCACGACCAGCACGTCGCACGAGCAGTTGCGGATAAGGCTGGTCGAAACGCTGCCAACAAAGGCGTATTTGATATCCGAAAGGCCGCGCACGCCGCAAATAACCAAATCGGGCTCGTAGGGCTTGATGAGGGTGTCGAGCAGCATCTCTACCACGCGGCCAGCACGCACCTGCACGTCGATGCTGGGAATGTTCGCGTCGGCGCGCCCTTCGGCCAAAAGGTCGCCAACGGCTGCCTCGATGCGCTCACGGCCATCCTCGGTCAACGCTACGAAATCGATGCCGTTCGCTTCGTAGGGAACCGAATCGATAACGTGCCCGAAAAGAATCTCGGCACCGTTATCGTGCGCCAGGGACAATGCGCGCTGAACAACCGCCTCTTGGGTTGCAGCACCATCGAGCGCAGCGAAAATCCTCTTGTAGCGTGCCATAGGTAGCCTCCCTTTTCCCATCGCCTATGGTTAATCAGTAGCAAACATTGTAGCCGTTTGAGCGAGCCCAAGATGATTTGCCACCAAAATGATGCTCGTAAGGAAACCCCTAATCCGCCAACGTCCACCGCTTGGCACCAGAGGCCACCCAATACGAACCGAGCTCCCTCTTCGCGTCGCTCGCTGTTCGCAAAGCACTAAGCTTGCTCGATCCGAATCTGATCGGCGCAAGCCTGCTCGGTGCCACTTTCTTCGGGCTGAGGCTGGGCAGCCTGGAGCTGCGTCCGCTTCGCTCCACGCTTGCGCTTCTGCTGGTTGGAGCCGGAATCCTTGTCGGATAGCCGCGCCTCCAAATTGCCCACCAGCTTCGCCAATGGAATGGTGATCACCAGGTAGAAGCAGGCAGCCACCACGTACGGCGTGATGGACCCCGTGGAGGAGACGATCATCTTCGCGTACATGACCACTTCCATCACGCCCACGGCCGCAAGCAACGAGGTGTCCTTGTACAGCAGGATGAACTCGCTGGTCATGGTGGGCAGCACGCGCCGTATGGTCTGCGGGATGATGACGTGCAGCATAGTCTGGGCGCCGTTCATGCCCAGCGAGCGCGCCGCCTCGAACTGCCCCTTGCTGATGGATTGGATGCCTGCGCGGAAGATCTCGCACAGGTAAGCCGCCGAGTTCATGGAAAGCACGATAACGCCCAGGGCGAACGAAGGAATTTGGATGCCCGCGAGCGGCAAGCCGAAAAACGCGATGTAGATCTGCAGGAACATAGGTGTGCCGCGTACCACGTTCACATAGATGGAGCCCAAGAAGCGCAGGATTCCCAGTTTGGCCATGCGCATGAACGCCAGCAAGAGGCCTATGGGAATGGCGAGCGGATAGGCCACCACTACGATGGCGAGCGCCATCAGGAAGCCCTGGAATACCACAGGGAAGCTGGACACGATGAGAGGCGGGTTCAAGAACAAGCGCAGGAACTTGTTGGAATTCCACGCCTCCACCCAGGGCTGTTCGCGAAGCGAGCGCGCCAGCTGGTCGGTAGGCGAGCTAACCACCACCTCGATGGCAGGAATGTCTTCTATCTCGCGAAACGCGCCATCGGCCAGCTCGTAAATGCCCGATATCTGCATGGTGCCTCCGGCACCGGGGAAGAACACCTTGTACACCTCGATGCGAAAGTAGGCCCCGGCGGGCGCATCCTCGTCGAACGTGCAGGTGATGGTTTGGCCATCGCTGGTGAAGGTGTTGGGCACGGTGGAGCGGTTCATCAGCTTCTCGCCGCTCAGAATGGTGAGGCGTGCGTTTTCGGTGCTGAACGTGGTGCCCTCGGGAAACTCCAACGAGATGCCTCTTACGACCTCGCTTTCGGACGCTTGGCCCTCCCAGGTGATGCGCGTTTCCGTGGCACCATACACCTCGCTGCCCGTGTCGCCGTTGGGGCGTGCCGTGCATTTGACGGTGGACATGCCGTAGGCAGCTTGCGTGAGGCTGCTGCTAATCAGCAGAACCAGCAACAATGCCGAAACCACGACGTCTGCAATGCGAAGCTTCTTCGATCTGCTCTCGTTCATGAGGATTCCCTTGCTTGCCAGCTGTTTTGCGACAGAGAGGAAATTATATAGCAAACGCGCGATTGAAAACGAAGGAACCCCGCTACGAGGGCGGGGTTCCTTGCATCGAGAGTCTAAATTTGCCGGGCTCGCGGTTGAACATGCGCGACACGCCGGGCTTGCCGATTGCTGCTTACTGGGCGTTGCCCTCGCCAGCAGGTGCTTCGCCAGCGGGCGCTTCAGCTGCAGGGGCCTCAACCTCATCGCTGTACAGCTCGGTGGACGACATGTACTTGTTGATGATCTGGTCGATGGTGCCATCGCTAACCAGCTCAGCCAACGCGCCGTTGATGGCCTTGGTCAGCTCGGGGTTATCCTGGCTCACTACGAAGGCATACTCTTCGCCCGTTGCCACTTCCAGCACCACGCGTGCATCGCTATACACACCGTTCAGCATCTGGTTGATCACGCCCTGGTTGGCGCACACGGCATCGGCCTGGCCAGACTGCATGGCCGCAAAAGCGTCAGCGCAGTTCTTGTAAGCCTGCACCGTTGCGTTCGGATAGTTCTCCTTGATGTACTCCTCGCTGGTGGTGCCCATCTGAACGGCAATGGTGATGCCTGCCTGATTCAGCTGCTCCTGGGCGTTTGCCTCGGTGATGGGGCTGTTGTCCATCACAGCGATGGATTGGTTGTCGATGAAGTACGTGGAGGTGAAGTCGATCTCCTCGGCGCGCTCAGGCGACACGCTGAATGCAGCAGCTCCCACATCGCCCTGGCCGCCCGACCCGATGGCGGGAATGATGCCGTCGAAATCCATCACCTTCACGTCCAGCGTGTAGCCCAGCTTGTCGGCCACTGCCTGCATGATGTCGATATCCAGGCCAATTACGTTGCCCTCGGCGTCGTAGAACTCGTAGGGCGCATAGGGCACGTCGGACACGATGGTAAGCGTGCCGGGCGTGACCAGTGTGATCTCGGGCTCGGTCGATTGCTGCTGTTGCGGCTGATCTTCCTTCTTCTGCTCAGCCGAGCAGCCGACCAATGCCAGCGCGGCCACCATAACCGCCACAGCACCGATCAATAGGTACTTCTTGAGCTTCATGGAAATTCCTCCCTCTTCCCTTCTTGGAATCCGCAATCGGATTTCGTTAGTTTATCGCGACTTATACGCCATGGGCAGCGCAAATGAAGGCATTTTCGAGAATATCACCGGCGCGAGCGCAGGCGGCGCTTCTAAGTCCTGCGTCCCTGGTATCATGATGGAAGTTGGCGAAACAAGAACAAGGAGAATCCCATGGGCCTGATCAAAGCTGGAGTTGGTTCGGTTGGCGGTGTGCTGGCCGATACGTGGCGCGAGTTCTTCTATTGCGACGCCGACGTTCTGAACGAGAACGTGCTGGCCGCGAAGGGCCAGAAGCGCACTTCCGAGCGTGGGCGCAGCTCCAACACCAAGCGCGACGAGAACATCATCTCGAACGGCTCGGTTGTCGCCGTAAACGATGGCCAGTGCATGATCATCGTTGAGCAGGGCGAGATCGTCGAGGTGTGCGCCGAGCCTGGCGAGTTCGTGTGGGACACCTCAACCGAGCCCTCCATCTTCTACGGGCCCTTGGGCACATCCATCGTGGACACCTTCAAGCGCATCGGCGCGCGCTTCGGCTTCGGTGGTGACACGGGCAAGGACCAGCGCGTGTACTACTTCAACACGAAGGAGATCTACGGCAACAAGTACGGCACGTCTTCGCCCATCCCCTTCCGCATCGTGGATGCGAACCTGGGGCTGGATTGGGACACCACCGTGCGCATGAACGGCGAGTACTCTTACAAGCTGGTGGACCCGCTGATCTTCTACAAGAACGTATGCGGCAACGTGGAAGAACCCTATACGCGCGATCGCATCGAGTCGCAGATGAAAAGCGAACTGCTCACAGCCTTGCAGCCAGCGCTAGCGCAGATCTCCGAGAAGGGCATTCGCTACGCAGCCATCCCCGCGCACACGCAAGACCTGGCGCAAGCTTTGAACGAAGTGCTCTCCGAGGAATGGACGCAGCAGCGCGGCATCAAGGTTGAGCGGTTCGGCATCAACTCCATCTCGCTGCCCGAGGATATCGAGAAGCAGCTCTCCGACCGCCAGATGGCGCAAACCATGGTGGATCCACGCCAGGCAGCGGCCGTGACGGCAGCAGCTACAGCCGATGCCATGCGCACGGCAGCAGCCAACGAGAATGGCGCGATTGGCGCCTTCATGGGCATGGGCATGGCAAACGGAATGGGCGGCGGCGCTGCAGCCCAGATGTTCCAGCAAGGCCAAGGAGGTGCGCCTGTTTCGCCGAGCGCTTACCCCGTAGCGCCTGATGGAGGCTTTGGAGGGGGCATGGGAGCCGTTGCAGGCGGCGTGGCTAGCGCTGCAGCCGATGAACCTGCACCCACCGGCGAGCCCGTGATTCCCGCCGACATGTGGACGTGCCCGCAATGTGGCACCAACAATGCTGGGAAGTTCTGTCAGGAGTGCGGCGCCAAGCGTCCCGAGGTACCCCAACCATGGACGTGTCCGCAATGCGGAACCGCCAACGCAGGCAAGTTCTGCTCGGAATGCGGCTCTCCTCGCCCGTAGCTTATCGGCATCGGTTGAGTGATGCCTTGATGCGCGCTGAATCGGTTGAGTGGTGCCTTGATACGCGCTGAATCGGTCGAGTTGCGCCTTGATGTGACACCGCCGATTCTGCAGCCCACAAACGCAGGTGAAATCTCTCACTTGTGCATAAGATATCCTGGTGTGCTATTGATTTCGCCGTTGCGTTTGGGTGCGAAGCCAAGGCGGCGCGCATCAAAGCGCAACTCGACTGTTTTAATCAGATTGCAGCCAGTCGTGCTTATTCGCTTGGATACACAATGGTTGCTAGCAGGTCGCTGCAGTCGTAGGTGCCAGCGAACATGAGCACGTTCTCGAATATCACGTCTTGGATGTGGTGCTCTTCCACCATGTCCACCAGCTTCTGGTTGGTGAAGCGGAAATCGAGCGTCCAGATGTACTGGTAGTTGTCTACCATGGTGGATACCAGTGGGTTGCCGAACGAATCTTTGATCACCAGGCACGATGATCCGTCGGTCACATTCGGGTTCTCGATGTACGACATCGGTCGATTCCCGCACACGAAGCAGTTGTACTTGTTGGCGCCCTCATCAGCATCGGTGAGGTCGGTGATGATGGGCCCGGTGTAAGTGTCGTCGAGATTGAGGTCGTCGGCCCAATAGGTCATGGTATCGACACCCTGCGGCTTGCGCGCTACCACGGAGTCGGGGATGAAGCTGCCCACTTCCGTGAAGCCCGAATACTCACCCACGAACGGCTGGAAAACGAGTTCTTCCCAGGAATCGTAGTCGGCTGGCTTCTTACCGGCCGTTTCGCAGAAGCTCTCGAACACGTACCATGCCGCCAGTTGCGTCCAATGATGATCGGTGCGGAAGTAGAGGTACTCGTCGCGATGGTCGTAGAGGGTATCGAACGTGGGCACTGTGATCACGTTGTCGTTCATGCGGCTATAGAAGTAGTCGATTGCCTGGTCCTGATTGGGCACGCCCAAATCGGATAGCACGGCGTCGTCGAGCATAACGCCCGCGTTGGTGGGCAACAGGATGGAATACACCTTAGCCTTGCCATCGAGCAGCTCCGCAGCCTTGTTGATGACATCGGCATAGGCTTGCGTGGCATCCTTGTCGAAGTAGTAGAGCGTGTACGCCGCCGAATTGGTGACGTAGAGCCCGTTGACTATCTGGTCCTCGATGTTCGCCGCTCGCACGCGCACGTCGGGCTCGGCCACGTTGTGGTCGCGCGGCGTGGCAGCCGCAAGCGGGCTGTCGTCCTCGTCCTCAACAGGCGGAATCTGGTCGCTCACACGATTGCCGCCAATCAGGCGCGTTTCGGGGGTGAAGCCGTAGAGCGACTTCAGATCGAGCCCCGCCTGCACGAGAGGCTCGCGCAGCGGATAGGTGTCGGAATACCACAGCGAGAGCTGCGAGAAGTACGACCCATCGAGAAAGCTTGCCATGGTGAATTCGGGAAACGTGGTGAGCGTGCGATTCTCGGCTTCCGAGATGCTCGGCCGCGCGAACCCGAGGAATCCCACCACGCAACCGACCAGCATAATGGCGGCAAAGGCAATGCCCCCGATGCTGCGCCACATCATGATAGCGCGCTTGAAATGGACTTCCTTGCGCGAGCGCGGCCGCCTCTGCGGAATGCCCTCTGCGGGGGGCTTTGCCGCCGATTGAGGTTGCCGCCGTGCCTGCGGTCGCTGTTGCGGCGAATGAGGTTGAGGTTGAGGTTGCGGCTGCGACTGCGAGCGTGAAGAAGGATGCGGCTGCGCCAGAGGGCGCTGCTGTGGCTGACGCAGAGCTCGCTGCTTCGAAGGCTGCGTCTTCGCAGGCTGAGGCGCGCCTGCTCCCTTAGTGGGCATCGGTGAGCCAGTCGGCCGCCGTCGTCGCGGCTTCGTGATTGGCTGTTCGCTTCGCGTCATTGCCAACCACACCTAGAACTGGAAGTAGATGAAGGGGTTGTAGCTGGCGCCCGCCAGGGCTATTACGCCCAGAAGCAGGCATATCGCCGGGGTTATGGCCTCAAGAACGCTGTAGGCCATAAGCGCCGCCTGGCTGTGCTTCGCGGCCACGAACAAGCGATGATGAATCCATTTTCCCAAGCTCGTGCATGCAACCACGCTCACTGCCAAAAGGAAGATGTTCTGCAGGAACAGCGTGTGCACCTCCAGGTTGGTGAAGCCGTTTCCCGCCAGCCCGAACACTCCAGCAAGCACGGTGCCCATCTCGCCGAAGTCCTCGAAGCGGAAGAGCACCCACCCCAGGAACACCACCACGATGGCGTAGATGTGGGCGGGGATCTTCGGCAAGCGCCCGCGAATCACGAAGCGCTCGAGCAGCAGGAACACGGCGAAATAGAGGCCCCACAGCACGTAGTTCCAGCTGGCACCATGCCACATGCCGGTGAGGAACCACACGATGATGATGTTGCGCACGTACTTGGCAGTGGAGCAGTGGCTCCCCCCAAGCGGAATGTACACGTAATCGCGAAAGAAGCTGGACAGCGAAATGTGCCACCGGCGCCAGAAATCCTGCACCGAGGTGGCCATGTAGGGGTAATTGAAGTTCTCCAGGTAATGGAAGCCCACCATGCGGCCCATGCCTATGGCCATGTCGGAATAAGCGCTGAAGTCCAGGTAGATCTGCAGCATATAGAATGCCATGCCCAGCCAATAGCCCGTGGTAGCCTGCACGGCCAGGCCCTCGCTGCCAATGGGCAGCAGCGTGTCGGCCACCGCGGCGCACGAGTTCGCCAGCACCGCCTTCTTCGCCAAGCCAATGCAAAAGCGCCGCACGCCGTAATAGATGTCGGTGCGCGACACGCGGCGGTTATCGATGTCGTTTTGCACCGTTTCGTAGCGCACGATGGGCCCGGCGATGCACTGATGGAACAACGACGAGTACAGCAGCAGCTTCCAGAACTTGGGCTGCGCGTGCACCTCGCCGCGATACACGTCCACCACGTACGAGATCAGCTGGAAGGTGTAGAACGAGATGCCGATGGGCAGCATGATTCCCAGCACCATGTCCGTTGCGCCCAGCCAGCCTTGGATGTTGCCCAAGATGAAGTCGAGGTACTTGAAGATGCCCAGCACGCCAAGCAGCGTGACAAGCTCCAACACCAAAAACAGGCGGCGTCGTCCGCGCGCTTCGCTTCGCTCGATCATGAGCGCGAAGAACCAGCTGGCCAGCGTGTCGCCCACCAGCAGCACCAAATATTGCGGGCCGCCCCACGAGTAGAAGATAAGCGATGACACCAGCAGCACGGCATTGTGGTAGCGCTTGTTCACGAGCGCATACACGATGAGATGAATGGACAAGAAGACGAACAGGAAAACCAGGCTGGAGAAAACCACGCGAGCCCGACCTCCTTCTGAACGCCAACCTGTGAATCGAATAGCTCATATGGTAGCGCAAAATAGCGTGCGAGCAGCGGAAAAGTAACGGTTGAGTTGCCGCTGGAAGGTATGCGGGACAACGCGCTTGGAACTCCATACAATAGATGAATTAGCACTCGGAGCCAGAGAGTGCTAACCTATATGCGAACAATCCAGGCACTTGCCGCAGAGAGAGAAAAGAGGACGACGTGCGCAAGTTCAAGACAGAGAGCAAGAAGCTGCTCGACCTGATGATCAACTCCATCTACA
>CANOHY010000002.1 GCA_947565915.1 uncultured Eggerthellaceae bacterium
ATACAGGGTTATCGCCTTCTATCTCGATAAACGCGCCCTTGTAGGTGAAAGCGCGCTGCCCGTGCAAGGTCTCGAGAACGCCCGTGTTGATGTGGGGCATGTCATGCGAGATGAAGGCGCCAGTGTTACCGTGAGGGCAAGCAAAGTGAGTTCAAATGATCAACAATTCGCGGATTTTCATAGTGCTGTTCAGGTAGAGGGGATAGACGACATCTTCGATGTTTCCTTGCTCATCAATAACTCTGAAGTGAATGACAACTTTGGTGAGCTTACGCTTCAGCTACCTGTTGATTCGAAATACAACGGGCACACGCTGCGCATACACCATTATCATGCCGCAAACGACATTGATACGTTTGAATGTATCGTTCAAAACGGATTCATCTTCTTCTCGGTGAGTAAACTATCTCTTTTTGGCATCGAGGATTTGGGTGTAGCCAACGTTTACAAGGATCCAGTTTCCGATTCTGGCAATTCGGGGAATGCAGGCAATGCTGGTAATGCTGGTAATGCGGGCAACGTTGGCAATGCTGGCAGTACGGGTGCGCCTGCCTCTGGTGCGACCACCAAGCCTGTAGTTAACGATAACGTAGCTCAGCAGAACGAAAACATCCAGGCGAGCGCGCCAACGCAGCCAGATGCTCAGGCAAACGCTTCTACACTCCCTGCTACGGGTGACGATGTTTCAGCTAGCACCTTTGCCTTGACGGCGCTGATCTCTGCAGCTCTCGCTTGCATCGCCAGCTTCGCTTTGCGCTCGCGCAAGCGTGGCTTGCATGCTCGCTAGGATATGCGCATCTAACAAGTTTTGATTCGTCGCCCTCTGAAGGCTCTCGTCGATTCCGACGGGAGCCTTCTTGCAATTGCGCAACTACTTGCGTGATGATTCGTCTTGCTGGTTGTCTCTGACGAGTAGCTGAGGGTTTGCGAGGTGTCCAAGATTGGCATGAAACGAGAGAAGGCTAGAAGTTGCGCCACTTCGATTCAGTTCGCGTGAAAACCCGACTGAGCGTACTGAGGTACGCGAGGAAGGAGGGTTTGGAACGCGAAATGGACGAAGTGGTGGTGCGGGCGAAAGGACTTGAACCTTCACGGGGGTTGCCCACCAGAACCTAAATCTGGCGCGTCTGCCAATTCCGCCACGCCCGCACGTGCAGCCCATGATACCAGATTGAGCTTAGCCCGATACGTGTTCGCGCACGTCGGCTTTTCGTTTGCGCTATTATGGGATGAACGGCCCATCGAGGGGAGCAATCATGAGAGCATTCATACGCAAGTGGAATTCAATGAGCCTGGTTGCGCGCATCGTCATCGGCTTGGTCATCGGTGCCGCGCTTGGCTTGCTCATACCGTTCATGCAGGAAAGCGGCATCGCCGTGCCAGAGGTGGTGGGCGGCTTCATCACGCTGCTGGGATCACTGTTCGTGAATGCATTGAAGGCTGTGGCGCCGATTCTGGTGTTCTTCCTTATCATCAGCGCGCTCTGCAACGCCAAGGCGCCTGGTTCCATGAAGACGATCATCGTGCTGTACCTGGTGTCGACCTTCGTTGCGGCGCTGGTAGCCGTGCTTGGATCCTATGCGGTGCCCATCGAGCTCACGCTTGCTTCGGCGGAGGATATCACCCAGTCGTCTCCGTCCGATGTGGGCGAAGTTCTGAACACGCTTCTTATCAACATAGTCACCAACCCCGTTGAGTCGCTCGTCAAGGCGAACTACATCGGCATCTTGGTGTGGGCGGCCATGATCGGCGTGGCACTGCGTGCGGCCAAGGCAGGCACCAAGAAGGTGTTCGAAGACATCTCGAATGCCATTGCCACGCTGGTGCGCTGGATCATCAACCTGGCGCCCATCGGCATCCTCGGCCTGATCTACGATGCCGTGGCAACCAACGGCGTGAACATCTTCATCGAATACGGCCAGCTCATCTTGCTGCTCGTGGTTTGCATGCTGTTCATCGCGTTGGTCACAAATCCGCTCATCGTATTCATCTGCACGCGCAAGAACCCTTATCCGTTGGTGCTTCGCTGCTTGAAGGATTCGGGCATCACAGCCTTCTTCACGCGCAGCTCGGCCGCGAACATCCCTGTGAACATGGAGCTTTGCAAGAGCCTGGGCCTCGACAAGAACCTCTATTCGGTCAGCATCCCGCTGGGCGCCACCATCAACATGGCGGGAGCGGCTGTCACCATCACGGTGATGGCCATGCAGGCTGCTTATACGGTTGGCTTGCCGGTGGACATTCCCACGGCGGTCATCCTGTCGGTGCTGGCGTCTATCTCGGCATGCGGTGCCTCGGGCGTGCCAGGTGGCTCGCTTCTGCTGATTCCCATGGCATGCTCGCTCTTTGGCATTCCCAACGACGTTGCCATGCAGGTCGTTGCCATCGGCTTCATCATCGCTGTGATCCAGGATTCGTGCGAGACCGCGCTCAACTCGTCGTCTGACGCGTTGTTCACGGCCACCGCCGAGTATCGCACGTGGATCAAGGCCGGTCGCGTCTTCAAGATGGGCCGCGAAAACACGCCGCTTGCTGTTGAGGGCAACATGATCACGGCCGATGACGTTGAAGAGCTCTCGGAACTGCGCATCGACGATGACCTCGATGACGATCCGGGTGAAGAGATAGTGCAGCCTGCCGATGCACCTTCGGGTGCAAGCAAGTAGATCGCTGCGCGCCGCACCAGATAATGTTCTTCGAACTCGCGCGAACTGTGCGATAATCATGAATCGCGCCTTTGCGCGGACATACACGAGGCAAGTGGAGGAATAAACGTGAAGACTGCAGTTGAGGAGCTTGGCGAGAACCAAGTGAAGGTTACGGTCACCATCGACGAAGATACGGTATCGAACCTCATCAAGAACCAGTACAAGCAGGCAGCTAACCAGTACAACATCCCGGGCTTTCGTCGCGGCAAGGCACCGCGTCCGGTGATCGACAACGCGCTCGGCAAGGAATTCGTTCGCGCGAGCGTCACCGACGAGCTGGTGAACAGCAGCTATCCCGAGGCTATCGGCGAAAGCGGCATCTTCCCCGTGGGTCAGCCCGAATTCGGCGAAGGCGAGCTAGAGCTCGTGGAGGACGGTAAGCCCTACAGCTACGAGTTCAAGATCTCCACCATGCCCACCATGGAGTTGAGCGATTACGGCCCCATCACCATCGAGATGCCCTCCGAGGAAGTGAGCGAAGAGACGGTTGATGCCGAGATCGACTCCATCCGCGAGCATTACTACGAGATTGCCAATGCGCCAGCCAACACCAAGGTGAAGGAAGACAGCTACGTCGACATGAAGATCGGTGCCTTGGACGACAAAGGCGTGGCAATCGAGTCCATCGCAAGCGACTCCATGCAATACGGCTTGGGCTCGGGTCTGTTCCCGCCTGAATTCGACGAGCAGCTCATCGGCCTGAAGAAGGGCGATTCTAAGGAGTTCACCATCGAAGTGCCGGTGGAATCCTACGCAATGACCGATGCTCTTGCTGGTCGCACCGCCACGGCGAAGTTCAACATCGAGATCCTTGCCGTTCAAAAGAAGAAGCTTCCCGAGCTCACTGACGAATGGGTGAAGGAAAAGCTGGGCATGGACACCGTCGACGAGCTGAAGGATGAGATTCGCGACGAGATCTCCCAACAGCTCAGCTCGGCGCTTCCACGCATCAAGGAGGCTCGTGCCCTGGCCGCGCTCGAGGAGCGTCTGGTAGGCGATGTGCCCGAGAACGTGATCGAAGACGAGGAGAACTCGCTTTTGCAAGACTTCTTCTCGCAGCTGCAGCGCGCTGGCTTGACGCTTGATGGCTACCTGCAGCAGCAGGGCATTACGCCCGACCGTTTCCGCGAGGACATCAAGCTGCAGGCCACCGATGTTGCCAAGCAGAACATGGCGCTTGATGCCTACGCCGCTGGCAAGGGCCTAGTTGCAACCGATGAGGATATCCTTGCCGAGTTCAAGAAGGTAAGCGAGGACGAAGCCGAAAGCCTCATGGACGAGTGGGCCAAGAGCGGGCGCATGTACCTGATCCGCCAAGGCATCCTGCGCGAGAAGGCCGCCGACGAGATCATGGAGACGGCCGAGGTGGTCGTTGCCGAGCCTGAGAAGGGCGACAAGCCCAAGAAGGGCAAGAAGGCCAAGGCTGACGACGATGCAAAGCAGGAAGAAGCGGCTGACGCAGAGTAACGCTTAGCGCGTCGTTCAAGTAGCGTTTTTGTGAAGCGGGCATGTTATTACATGCCCGCATTCGTCTTTCAGGTAACGCTCTCGCGCACGATTCGAGCAGACCTGATAAGGTCGTTACCATGCAATTGCAGTGCGTAGTTAGCAGAAAGTTGAGGTACCTATGGCATCTATCGAATACGCAAAATCGGCGCTCATTCCCTACGTGATCGAGCAATCGCCCCGCGGCGAGCGCAGCTACGACATCTATTCGCGCCTGCTGAACGATCGCATCGTCTTTTTGGGCGAGCAAATCGACGACCACGTTGCGAACTCCGTTGTTGCCCAGCTGCTGCATCTCGAGAGCGCTGATCCCGAAAAGGATATCTCCCTTTACATCAATTCGCCCGGAGGATCGGTAACAGCTGGTCTGGCCATTCTGGACACCATGAACTTCATCAAGTGCGATGTGTCCACCATTTGCCTGGGCGAGTGCGCCTCCATGGCTGCCGTGCTGCTCTCCAACGGCACCAAGGGCAAGCGCCTGTGCCTCCCCAACTCCATGGTGCTCATCCATCAGCCCTCTGGTGGAGCTCAAGGACAACAGACCGAGATTCAGATCGTTGCCGAGTTCATGTTGAAGACGCGCGAGCGCCTCAATCGCATCCTGGCCGACAACACAGGCCAAAGCTTGGAGACCATCCAGCTCGATACCGAGCGCGACAACTACATGACGGCTGAGCAGGCGCTGGAGTACGGCATAGTGGATAAGATCACCACCGCCCGCTAAACCGAATAGAAGTGCTCTCGCTCGGTATTCGGGACTGCGAACTCGGCTCGCGTAGCAGCTAGTACGCTTCACCTCGTTCTCGTTCCGACTACCTTCGCAAGAAGCGCTTCTCTTCAAGTTCGCAGCGAGCATATGCAAGCGGTCGTCTTTGTACGCGGCGGCCCGCTCTCGGGACATCTGCCAATGTGAGGTTCGATGAGCAATCGTAGCTCCTGCAAGCTTGCCATGCATGGCAAAAAATGTGCCCGATGCATCATGCACCGGGCACAACGTGTATCATGGGCATGGCCCATACGGATTCAATGAAAGGCAATCAGTGGCTAAGAGAACGAATGACGGCACAACAGGCGCGGGCTTGCGCTGCGCTTTCTGCGGAAAGCCGGTGGAGGAAGCGGCTGCCATGGTACAAGGACCCGACGGCATCAACATCTGCGAGGAGTGCGTGGCCACGTGCGCAGAGGCCATGATGCGCGATCTGGACATGCGCATGTCGCAGGACAATCGCGGGCATTTGGTTTGGGACAATCGCGGCCCCGAAGGCGGCTATGCTCCTGGCGACGAGGGGAATGCCGAAGATGGCAAGCGCAAGCGCCAGGAGGTGCTCGAGAACCTGCCAACCCCACACCAGCTTTATGGCGAGCTTTCCGATTACGTGATCGGCCAAGAGGCAGCCAAGCGCGCATTGTCGGTGGCTGTGTACAACCACTACAAGCGCATCGGCATGGAAGATGCCGAAGACAACGACGTAGAGATAGCTAAGAGCAACATCTTGCTTCTTGGTCCCACTGGTTCGGGCAAGACGCTTTTGGCCCAAACATTGGCGCGCACCTTGCGCGTGCCCTTCGCCATTGCCGATGCCACTACCTTGACGGAAGCGGGCTATGTGGGCGAAGACGTCGAGAACATCCTGCTGAAGCTCATCACTGCTGCCGATTTCGACATCGACATGGCGCAGATCGGCATCATCTACATCGACGAGATCGACAAGATCGCGCGCAAGGCCGAGAACCTCTCCATCACGCGCGATGTGTCTGGCGAAGGCGTTCAACAGGCGCTGCTGAAGATCGTCGAGGGAACCGAGGCAGCTGTGCCGCCGCAGGGCGGTCGCAAGCATCCGCAGCAGGAGCTCATTCATATCGACACCACGAATATCCTCTTCATCCTGGGCGGTGCATTCGTGGGGCTTACCGACATCATCGCACAGCGCGTGGGCTCATCGACCATAGGCTTCAACGCCGAGCTGCCCGAGAGCAAGGATGAAAGCGAAGCAGCGCTACTAGCGCAGGTGCTCCCCGAGGATCTGAACAAGTTCGGCATGATTCCCGAGTTCGTGGGGCGCATTCCCGTCATCACGTCGCTCGCTGCGCTTACCGAAGAAGACCTCGTGCGCATCTTGGTGGAGCCGAAGAATGCGCTGGTGAAGCAGTATGGCAAGATGTTCGCCTTCGAGAACTGCGAGCTCACGTTCACCGAAGAGGCCCTCAAAGCCATCGCTGCCGAGGCGCTGAAGCATGGCACGGGCGCGCGCGGATTGCGTTCTATCTGCGAGCGCACGCTGATGGACGTGATGTACGACTTGCCCGAGCAGAAGGGTGCAACCAGCGTTACCTTGCGGGCATCCGACATAACAGGCGAGACCAAGCCTCAGATCGTTACGGTTGCCGCTTAGCGGTTGCGCATGACCCAAGGAGTTCGAGCTATGTCAGACAAGAAGATCGACTACGATTTCGCAGCACACGAGAAGCCGCTGTTCGAAGCATGGAAGAGCCATGGCTACTTCAAGCGCAGCGAGGGGAGGGGCACCTTCGCCGACTTTCCCTACACCATCGTGATACCGCCGCCCAACATCACGGGCGTGCTGCACATGGGCCATGCGCTCAACGACACCATCCAAGATACGTGCACGCGTCATGCGCGCATGCTGGGAAGGCCCACGCGATGGATCCTGGGCACTGATCATGCGGGCATTGCAACTCAGACCAAGGTGGACAAGAAGCTTGCCGACGAGGGCGTGTCGCGCTTGGCGATAGGTCGCGAGGCGTTCATCGGCGAATGCTGGAAGTGGCGCGACGAGTACGGCAACACCATAGTTCGCCAAATCGAGGGCATGGGCTGCTCGTGCGACTATAGCGACGAGCATTTCACGCTCGACCCCGATTACGCCCGTGCAGTGCGGCAAGTGTTCAGCGACTGGTACCACGATGGGCTGATCTATCGTGGCAAGCGCATCGTGAACTGGTGCCCTCATTGCACGACGGCCATCGCCGACGACGAGGCCGAGTACGTGCCCGAAACCGGGCATCTGTGGCATCTTCGCTATCCGCTTGTGGAGCCGGTGAACGGGCAGGACTACATCGTAGTGGCAACCACGCGCCCTGAGACCATGCTGGGCGATACGGGCGTGGCGGTATCTCCCAAGGACCCGAGCAAGCAGGCGTTCGTCGGTGCGAAGGTGCGACTGCCCTTGGTGGATCGCGAGATTCCCATATTCAGCGATTTCGTGGTCGATGCCGATTTCGGCACCGGCTTCGTGAAGGTGACCCCTGCGCACGATCCCAACGACTGGGGCATGGGGCAGCGCCACGACCTCGAGCGCATAAACATCTTCGATGAAACAGCGCATGTGGTCGATGGCTATGGCAAGTTCAGTGGCATGGATCGCGACGAGGCGCGCGAGGCAATCGTGGCAGCCTTCGACGAGCTGGGACTGCTCGACCACGTGGAGGAGCACGAGCACTCGGTCATGACGTGCTATCGCTGTCACACCAAGCTGGAGCCATGGGAATCCGAGCAATGGTTCGTTGCTGTGGACGAGCTGAAGAAGCCGGCCGCCCAAGCAGTGGAGTCGGGCCAGGTGCAGTTCCATCCAGCGCGCTGGAAGCAGGTGTACCTGGATTGGCTTGGCAACCTGAAGGATTGGTGCATCAGCCGCCAGCTGTGGTGGGGGCATCGCATTCCCATGTACTACTGCGATGAATGCGGCTGGGAAGATGCCTGCGTGGACGAACCCGAGGCATGCCCGGTGTGCGGGCATGCCGTGCGCCAGGACGAGGACGTGCTGGATACGTGGTTCAGCAGCCAGCTTTGGCCCTTTGCCACGCAAGGTTGGGTGAACCGTGCCGAGGAATCGGCGCAGATAGCAGCCTACTATCCCACGCAAGTGCTCTCCACAGCGCGTGACATCATGGGCCTTTGGGTGGCCCGCATGGTGATGGCATCGATGTATTGCACCGGGCAGATTCCCTTCCAGCATGTGATCATCCATCCCACCGTGCTCGGTGTCGACGGCAAGCCCATGAGCAAGTCGCGCGGAAATGGCGTGGATCCCTTGCGATTGATGCAAGACTACGGCGCCGATGGCATGCGATTCGGGCTGTTGATGCAGGTTACTGGTTCGCAAGACCTCAAGTTCAACGAGGACAAGCTTCTGAGCTCGCGCAACTTCGCCAATAAGATTCGCAATGCAGCGCGCTTCGTGTCCATGAACCTCGATGGCTACGAGCCGGGCGCGCCCAACCCCACCACGCCAGCCGACAAATGGATCTTCAGTCGGCTTGCCGACCTAGTTGCTCAACTCGATAGCCTCTACGAGGAGTTCGAGTTCGGCGAGATCACGCGGCTTCTGTATGCGTTCTTCTGGAACGAGTTCTGCGACTGGTACATCGAGTTCTCGAAGAGCCGCTTGGATGCGGATGCCGACGCGACTGGCCGCTTGGCTTGCCAGCGCAACTTGATGTTCGTACTGCAGCAGGCCATAAGCTTGCTGCATCCCATCATGCCGTTCGTGACCGAGGAGATCTATCAGGAGCTGCCGTTCGACCGCAGCGAGCACCCTTACCTTATCGGCGCTCCTTGGCCCGATGCGGCAGCGCTGTCGGCCTATCGCGATGCAGGGGCTGAACGCAGCATACAGCTCGTGTGCGATACCGTCTCGGCCGTGCGCTCGACTCGTGCCCGTTATGGGCTCTCTCCGCGCACGCAGCTTGACGCGGTGGTGAAGGCTGCGCCCGAAGACGTCGCGCTCCTCGAGGCGCAAAGAGCACTCATCGAGTCTTTGGGCAACACGGGCTCGCTCATCATTGCTGCCGAAGCAGACAAGCCTGCCTCTTCGGCCGTAGTGCTTTGCGATGGCTTCGAGGTGTACGTGTTGCTCGCGGGATTGGTCGACCTCGACGCAGAGCGTGCGCGCTTGCAAAAAGAGCTCGAGAAGGCGCAGGCCGACGAGCAGAAGCTTGCGAAGAAGCTGTCGAATCCAGGGTTCTTGGCGAAGGCGGCTCCCGAGATAGTGGAGAAGGACCGCGCCAAGCACGACGAGCTCGCGCAGAACGTCGCTCGCCTGCAAGAGCAGCTCGCCCAACTGAGCTAGCATGCGGCGTGCTGGGCGCGTGTGCCCACGATGGATGGCGTTGCTCTGAGCAGCGATTCTGCAGCCCACAAACGCAGGTGAAATCTCTTTTGTGTACGCATAGCTTGTTGGTGCGTTATGGATTTCGCCGTAGCGTTTGGGTGCGAAGCCAAGCGCGAAGAGCTGCGCCGTCCATCGCGGGCAGGTGCTCGCGCCGTTGCGACTGGGTGTCTCGCCGGGGTGCTAGGAGGTCAGGGTAACTTGTTGATTAAGCGAAGGAACTATGGCTTAACCTGCACTTTGCTATAATCGCACCTGCATCAACGAGCTAACCGAGGGGATTCAATGAACGAAATCATCATGCAGCTGTGGACGCCCGAGCTCCAGGCGGCCTTCTCATTCATCATAGTATGCCTGGTCATTCTGTACGTCCTGAGCATCGTTTGGGTTGCTCGCGATGCCTATATGCGCGGTTCCCTATGGTACGTGTGGGCCATCGTGGCGCTCGTACCGCTTCTGGGCGTGATCGCATACTGCCTGCTGCGCCCACCGCTGCTGCAAATAGACCGCGACGAGCAGGAGCTCGAGGTTGCCATAAAGCAGCGTGAGCTCATGAAGTATGGCGAATGCGCAGCTTGCGGATACCCCGTCGAGTCCGATTACGTCATCTGCCCTAATTGCCAGCAGCGCTTGAAGAACCTGTGCAATGTGTGCCATCATGCGCTCGATCCGGCTTGGGCTGTGTGCCCCTATTGCGCTACTCCTGTGGCGGCTCACAAGGGAGCGGCGAAATCCTCTGCGCGTCGCGCAAGCAATCGAACTCGCAGCTAGCTCGATAATCCAATTTAGTCCCAAGCAGGTGCTTTGTACGCACCCGGCAAGAAGCAGGCGCTTTGTATGCGCCCGGCGGAAAGGAGACACGATGAACGTTGTTCTGCCCGATGGCTCTTCGAAGGAAGTGCCCCAGAGAGCTACGGTGGCCGATGTGGCTGCGGCTATCGGCGCTGGTTTGGCGAAGGCTGCATTGGCTGGCACGGTCAATGGCGAAGCAGTCGATCTGAGCGCGCCGGTGAGCGAAGGGGATCAAGTATCCATCATCACAGCGAAGAGCCCTGAGGCGTACGATTTGCTGCGCCATTCTGCTGCTCATGTGATGGCTGCTGCGTTGGTCGACCTCTATGGCGATGTGAAGTTCGGCGTGGGGCCCTCGATCGAGAACGGCTTCTACTACGATGTGATGCTGGAAAAGTCGCTCTCTTCTGAGGACTTCGAGGCGATCGAGGCGCGCATGGCCCAGATCGTAGAGGCTGGTGAGCCCTTCGTGCGCAAGGAGGTGACGCGCGAGGAGGCTCTTGCTCTTTTCGCCGACCAGCCATTCAAGGTGGAGCTCATCGAGGAGCTTCCCGACGATGCAACGATTTCGACCTATACCATCGGCGCATTCACCGACCTGTGCCGTGGCCCCCATCTTCCCGATACATCCAAGATCCCCGCATTCAAGCTGCAGAAGCTCGCTGGCGCCTATTGGCGCGGCGATGCCGAGCGCGAGCAGCTCCAACGCCTGTACGGCACGGCCTTCTTCAAGCAGAAGGACCTTGACGAGCATTTGCACAACTTGGAGGAGGCGGAGAAGCGCGACCACCGCAAGCTTGGGCGCGAGCTGGGCATCTTCATGATGGACGAGCTTGCTGGCGTGGGCCTTCCGCTCTATCCGCCCAAAGGCGCGCGCATAATTCGCACCATGCAGGAATGGCTGCGCAAGGAGCTCTATCGTCGTGGCTACGAGGAGGTCATCACGCCGCATATCTACAAGGCGGATGTGTGGAAGACCTCGGGCCACTACGACTTCTATCACGAGAACATGTACTTCTTCAACATCAACGAGGGCACTGACGAGCAGCCACGCTACAGCGAATATGGCGTGAAGCCCATGAACTGCCCCGGGCATGTGATGCTGTATCGCAACGAAGTGCATTCCTATCGCGACCTGCCCGTGCGCTTCTTCGAGTTCGGAACGGTGTATCGCCACGAGATGAGCGGCGTCGTTCATGGTCTCATGCGCGCCCGCGGATTCACGCAGGACGATGCGCACGTGTTCTGCCGCAAGGATCAGGTGGTCGACGAGGTCGTGGCCATTCTCGACCTCGCTGATATGATCATGAGCGAATTCGGCTTCGAGTACGAAGCCGAGATCTCCACGCGCCCTGAGAAGTCCATCGGCAGCGACGAGATGTGGGAATATGCCGAGGGCGCCTTGAAGGATGCTTGTGCGGCTAGGAACCTGAAGTACGAGATCAACGAGGGCGATGGCGCGTTCTATGGTCCGAAGATCGACATCAAGGTGAAGGATGCTATCGGGCGCATGTGGCAGTGCTCTACCGTGCAGGTAGATTTCAACCTGCCCGAGCGCTTCGATCTGACGTATCGCACGGCCGAGAACACCGAAGAGCGCCCCTACATGCTGCATCGCGCGCTGTTCGGGTCCATCGAGCGCTTCTTGGGAATCTTGATCGAGCACTATGCCGGCGCGCTTCCGCTGTGGCTCTCGCCCGTGCAGGCGGTCATTCTGCCCATTGCCGATCGTCATATCGATGCGGCCTTCGACTTGGAGCATCGCTTGAAGGATGTGGGCGGGCGCGTGGAGGTTTACGAGCAGAACGAGCCTATGCGCGTGAAGATCGCGAAGGCCCAGGCGCAGAAGGTTCCCTACATGATCGTGCTTGGCGACAAGGAAGTCGAGGAAGGCACCATCTCGGTGCGCGAGCGCTTCGAGGGCGACCAGGGTAGCTGGCCCATCGAGCGCATGGAGCAGATCTTGCGCGACGCGGTGGTGTAGAGCCAATCTTCTGGCAAGCGGGATCGGAGCATTGCTGTGGCAACGCGGCAGTCGCTTGATTTGCAGGCAACAGCTTCAAAACGAAACGAGGCGCTTAGGGCGTCTCGTTTCTTCGTGTGCCATAGTTGAATGCGTTTGAGGATTCGCAAGGGAAGCTAAGGAGGCCTCTCATGACTGAGCACATTACTTCGGCAGATTGGGAAGACAAGGTTATGAACGCGACCAAGCCGGTGCTGGTGGACTTCTTCGCAACGTGGTGCGGGCCATGCAAGGCTGTTGCGCCTGTGGTGGACGAGGTTGCGCTTGATGTTGCGGGCAAGGCGGATGTGTATAAGATCGACATCGACCAGAACCCCGACATCGCTTCGCGCTACGGAGTTATGAGCATTCCGACGTTCATCGTGTTCAAGAACGGTCAGCCCGCTAACAAGCAGTTGGGTGCCATTCCGAAAGATCAATTGCTTGCCATGTTGGCCTAACCCAACTGGGCTTGATTGGCAGCGAATAGCCCTGGCTCGACGTGCGCGATAGCAAATAACCCTGGCTTAATGCGCGCGGCAAAAGCTTCGCCGCCAAGCGCAACGGCGAAATCCTTAACGAACTAGCAGGTCGAATGAACCTGCGAGAGATTTCACCTGCGCTTGTGCGCTCCAGAAATTGCCGTGTCACATCAAGCCAGGGTTATTTGCTCAATGCGATTAGAGGCTATTCGATCAGTTCGTCTTGCGAGCCGTGAGAATGCGTGGCTTGCCAGCGAGGTCGTGCGTGATGCGGCATTCCGCGAATCCTGCAGCTTCGGCAAGCTGCTTAGCGGCATCGAGCGTGGTCTCGTGCAATTCGAAGGCAAAGGCACTCCCGGGTTTCAGCGCGCTGTCGCAGAAAGCGAGCAATCGGCGGAACATGTCCAATCCGTCGACGCCACCATCAAGCGCGAGCGTGGGCTCGAAGTCGGTTACCTCGCGGGGTATCTCCTCCAGCACGGCGGTGGGCACGTAGGGCGGGTTGGAAACCACAAGGTCGAATGAGCCCATCAGCACCCCATCGATTCCGCTGCCCAAATCGCATTCGATCACGTCGATGCGCTCGTCCAACTCCAATCGATTGATGTTCTCGCGTGCAAGCGCAACTGCCTCGGGCGAAAGATCGGTCGCGACCACGCGCACACCTGCATGCTCGCTCGCCAAAGCACATGCGATGCAGCCGCTTCCGGTGCAGATGTCAGCCACCCAGAGCTCGTGGGTGTCAGATGGGCCAAGGGCACTCATGAGCTCAGCGTCATCGGAAAGCTCCGCATAGGCTTCGAACACAGCCGCATCGAAGGCGTCTTGTGGCTTGGGCGCAGGTGGCAAGAGCTCCAAAGCGCAGCTCACCAGCACTTCGGTTTCAGGGCGCGGAATCAAAACGCCCGGTGCCACCTTCAAGGTGAGGTAGCGAAACGGTGCTTCACCTGTGATGTACTGGAGGGGCTCGCCTGCAGCGCGCCGACGCGTGTAGTCGCGCAATATCGTGCGCTCCTCGTCATCGAGGGGGCGGTCAAGCTCCAAGAACAGCTGCATGCGGCTCATCCCAAGCGCTTCCGATACCAACCACTGCGCAGAGGCGCGGGGCGCATCGTCGCCATGCTGGGCGAGATACCCCTCGATCCACTCCAGGATGCGCTTGACTGTCCAGATTCCTTCGGCCATGTTCGAACGAGATGGGCGTTTCCACCCGGCCCTACACTGCCTGTTCGAGCTTCTGGGCACGCTCGGCAGCTTGCAGGGCGGTGATGAGCTCTGCCAAGCCTGCTCCGCCCGAACCGAGCAGAACGCCATTGTAGGTGCCGTTATAGCCGATGCGGTGGTCGGTCACGCGGTCTTGAGGGCCGTTGTAGGTGCGAATCTTCTCGGAGCGGTCTCCGGTGCCCACCTGCGCCCGCCGCTCGGCACCTTCAGCTTCGCGCTGTTCGGCTAGCATCTTCTCGTAGAGGCGCGCACGTAGCACCGCCATGGCAGCGATCTTGTTCTGAAGCTGGGATTTCTGGTCTTGCGACTGGACCACCAGCCCCGTGGGGATATGCGTGATGCGCACGGCGGAGTCGGTGGTGTTCACGCATTGGCCGCCAGGACCGCCTGCGCGATACACGTCGATGCGCAGGTCCTCGTTCTTGATCTCGACTTCCACTTCGTCAGCTTCGGGCAATACGGCCACGGTGGCGGTAGAGGTGTGGATGCGTCCTTGCGATTCGGTCTTGGGCACACGCTGCACGCGGTGTACTCCCGATTCGAACTTCATGAACGAATATACCTTGTCGCCCTTTACCTTGAACTGGATCTCGTTGTAGCCGCCGGCTTCGGAAGGGGACACGTCGAGTGGCTCGATCTTCCATTTATGATCGCTTGCGAAGCGCTCGTACATCTTGTAGAGGTCGCCGGCGAATATCTTCGCCTCGTCGCCGCCAGCGCCACCGCGGATCTCCACGATGATGTCCTTCTCGTCAGCTGGGTCGACGGGGATCAGCATGAACTTGATCTCTTCTTCGATGCCCGGAAGCTCGCTTTCAATGCGCGCGATCTCCTCCTGGGCGAATTCCTTCATATCGGGGTCGCTCAAGAGCTCCTTTGCCTCGGCGAGATCGTCTTCGGCCTGCACGTAGGCCCGTGCCTGCTTCACCAAAGGCCCTTGGTCGGCATATTCCTTGGCCAGGCGATTGTATTCCTTCTGATTGGCGATTATGTCCGGGTCGCCCATCTTCGTTTGAAGGTCCTCGTAGGCCTCTATGATCTTCTCGAGCTTTTCGCGCATATCGGTTTCAGCCATTGCTGCTCTTTCCTTTCTTGATGCAACGTCGGGGCACGCAGAGAAGGCGGTATTGACCGCAGCGACGTTAGTAGAAAGGTCCGTGCAATGGAGTCAAGGTAGCTTCCCGTCCGACGCGCATGTATGCATATCAGTCGAGAAGTCTATCAGATTGCCAGGTATTCTGCAGCTTTCTCGGCAGCCAACGCACCATCGGATACGGCAGCCACAACCTGGCGAAGGAGCGTCTCGCGCACATCGCCAACGGCATACACGCCAGGAATGGACGTTTGGCAGTCGCTGCCAGTGGGAACATAGCCTCCAACGCCAAGTTCGATATCGGTTGCCAAGAACTCGGAATTCGGATTCGACCCAATGGCCACGAACACGCCGGAGCACTCCACGAGCTGCGATCTCTCGCTATGCTGGTTGTGCACCATCAAGCCGCCTACCACGCCTTCGTCATTGGCGATAACCTCATCTACCGTGGTGTCCCACAGGAATTCGACGTTGGGCGTTTGCTCGAGCTTCTCATGGTAGATGCGCGTTGCGCGCAATGCATTGCGGCGGTGCACTACATATACCTTCTCGCAGATGCGCGACAAGTACAGCGCATCGCCCGCGGCGGTGTTCCCACCGCCCACCACGGCCACGGTCTTGCCGCGGAAGAAGTTGCCATCGCAGGTGGCGCAATACGACACTCCCTTGCCTGTGAGCTCTTCTTCGCCTGGCACCCCCATTTTGCGAGGACGTGCGCCCGTGGCGATTATCACCGTGCGTGCGGTGTACTGGGTGCCCGACGCGCCCTTGACCGCTTTGGTGTCGCCCTCGAAATTCACTCCGACAACCTCGTCGCTTGCAATTACCAAGCCAAAATTGACTGCCTGCTGCTGCATGTCGTAGGCCAGCTTCCAGCCTTCTATGCCTTCGGGGAAGCCGGGGTAGTTCTCGATCTTCTCGGTTTGTCCGAGCTGCCCGCCAGGGGAGATGCGCTCCAGCGCCAAGGTGGTAAGGCCAGCGCGCGCTGCATAGAGGCCTGCAGTGAGGCCAGCAGGTCCGGCTCCGATGATGACGACGTCGTATGTCTCCGCCATGAGGCTTCCTTTCCCTTTGTCCCAAGGAAAGTATAGAAGAAGCTACGCAGCTCCTAGCGAGTCCGTCCGTCCCGTCATCTACTCGTCACGCGCCCTGCCAAGAGCGAACGGCGCGGCGATTTCGATGAGCGGGAAGCGTCCTTGGGGCGCTCAAGCGGTTGACCTGGCAAAATACCATAAATAGCTGATTCCATAACTTCAACATACAATATCTTGTGTATTTTTCCGTGAACCCGAGCAGAAATCGTTGTATCATACTGTGCACTGCTCGAACGCTGAAGGGGATGCAAATGAAGATCATCAAACGCAACGGATCCGAAGTACCATTCGACATCAACAAGATCACCGCAGCGATTTCCAAGGCCAATGCGGAGGTGCCCGAGGACGCACGCCTCACCGAGCGCCAAATCATGTACGCTGCCGCCAACGTGGCTGACGAATGCGAAACCTGCGGGCACACGGTCTCGGTGGAAGAGGTGCAGGACCTCGTCGAGGACGAGATCATGCGCCTCGATCGCTTCGAAGTGGCGCGCAAGTACATCATCTATCGCTACCTGCAGAACCAGAAGCGCCACAAGAACACCACCGACGACCAGATCCTCTCGCTCATCGAATCGAACAACGAAGAGGTGAAGCAGGAGAACTCCAACAAGAACCCAACCGTGGTGTCGGTGCAGCGCGACTACATGGCAGGCGAGGTGTCCAAGGACCTCGCCATGCGCAACCTGCTCCCGGCCGACGTGGTGAGCGCCCACAAGGAAGGCATCATCCACTTCCACGACGCCGACTACTTCGCGCAGCACATGCACAACTGCGACTTGGTGAACCTCGATGACATGCTGCAGAACGGCACTGTGATCAGCGGCACGCTGATCGAGAAGCCGCACAGCTTCTCCACGGCATGCAACATCGCCACGCAGATCATCGCCCAAGTGGCCAGCTGCCAATATGGCGGTCAATCCATCTCGCTGGCGCATCTGGCGCCGTTCGTGGACGTGAGCCGCCAGAAGATTCGCCGCCAAACGATCGACGAGATGAATGCCTTCGGATTCGAGCCCAGCCCGGAGCAGCTCGACAAGGTAGTGGAGGACCGTGTTCGCGACGAGATTCGCCGCGGCGTGCAAACCATCCAATATCAGGTGGTCACGCTGATGACTACCAACGGCCAAGCACCGTTCATCACCGTGTTCATGTATCTGAACGAGGCGCGCAACGAGCAAGAGAAGCGCGACTTGGCCACCATCGTCGAGGAGATGCTGCGCCAGCGCTACGAGGGCGTGAAGAACGAGCAGGGCGTGTGGACCACCCCGGCCTTCCCGAAGCTCATCTACGTGCTGGAGGAGGACAACGTCTCTGAGGACTCGCCCTATTTCTACCTCACCAAGCTGGCGGCGAAGTGCACCGCCAAGCGCATGGTGCCCGACTACATCTCCGAGAAGAAGATGCGCGAGTACAAGCTCTCGAAGGGTGAGGTCGAAGGCGAGGGCGATGTGTACACCTGCATGGGCTGCCGCTCGTTCTTGACGCCTGACCGTTCGGGCAACGGCTATGGCAACGTGGCCAATGCGCTCAACTACGAGCCGGGCAAGCCAAAGTACTACGGCCGCTTCAACCAGGGCGTGGTCACCATCTGCCTGCCCGACGTGGCGCTTTCGTCCTATGGCGACATGGACAAGTTCTGGGATATCTTCGAGGAGCGTCTGGAGCTTTGCCATCGCGCGCTGCGGTGCCGTCACGAGCGCTTGCGCGGCACGCTTTCGGATGCCGCTCCCATCCTGTGGCAATATGGCGCGCTGGCGCGCTTGGAGAAGGGCGAGACCATAGACAAGCTGCTCTATGGCGGCTACTCCACCATCAGCCTGGGCTATGCTGGCCTCTATGAGTGCGTGAAGTACATGACTGGCCATAGCCATACCGACGAGGAGGCAACGCCCTTCGCGTTGGCGGTCATGCGCAAGATGAACGACAAGTGCGCCGAGTGGAAGGCGGCCGAGAACATCGACTACTCGCTGTACGGCACGCCGCTCGAGTCCACTACCTACAAGTTCGCCAAGGCGCTCCAGCGTCGCTTCGGCATCATCAAAGGCATAACTGACAAGGGATACATCACCAACAGCTATCATGTGCATGTGTCCGAGCAAATCGACGCCTTCCAGAAGCTGAAGTTCGAAAGCGAGTTCCAGCGTCTGTCACCCGGTGGAGCCATCAGCTATGTGGAAGTGCCCGACATGCAGGACAACCTGCAGGCTGTCATTCGCGTGATGCAGTACATCTACGAGAACATCATGTACGCCGAGCTGAATACGAAGTCGGATTACTGTCAGGTGTGCGGCTTCGATGGCGAGATCACCATCGTGGAAGATGATGGCAAGCTGGTGTGGGAGTGCCCCAGCTGCGGCAACCGCGACCAGGACAAGATGAACGTGGCGCGCAGGACATGCGGCTACATCGGCACTCAGTTCTGGAATCAGGGGCGCACCGAGGAGATCAAGGATCGCGTCTTGCATCTCTAGCCTCGAGCGAGACGGCAAGGCAAATCGCCCATGCGCTATGGCAACATAAAATACTGCGACATCGCCAATGGCAGGGGCGTGCGCACATCGCTCTTCGTGTCGGGCTGCACGCACCATTGCAAGGGGTGCTTCCAGCCTGAAACGTGGGACTTCGCCTATGGCGAGGAGTTCACCGACGAGGTGGCTGCGCGCATCTTGGAAAGCTTGGAACCTGCATATGTCGATGGCCTCACCGTACTTGGTGGCGAGCCTATGGAGCCCGAGAACCAACGAGCGCTCTTGCCGCTGCTGCGCGAAGTGCGCGCTCGTTTTCCCCAGAAGGACATCTGGGTGTTCACGGGCGACACTTTCGACGAGCTGCAGGACGACAATTGCCAGAGGCGCATCGAGGCCACCGATGAGTTGCTATCGCTCATAGACGTGATGGTCGATGGCCGCTTCGTGGAGGAGCTCAAAGACATCTCGCTGCGCTTTCGAGGGTCGTCGAATCAGCGCATCATCGACATGCCGCGCACGCTTGCGGAAGGCAGCGTGCAGCAGTGGTGCGACGATGCGACCTTCGCCCAGCGTGGTGCGTGGTAGGGAAGGCGGGGCATCGTGGGCGAGCGCTTCACTCTAAGCGAGAAGATCGATGCGGCAAGCGAGGCCATAGCGCGGCTTCTGGGCGACAGGAAGCCGACGATCGGGCTCATCCTGGGCTCGGGGCTTGGCCCCTTGGCTGATCAGATCGAGGATGCCGTGACGATTCCCTTCGGGGAGGTTCCCTTCATGAAGTGCTCCACGGCAACGAGCCACGTGGGCCAATTCGTCTGCGGCACGCTTGGCGGCAAGTGCGTGTTGGCCATGCAAGGGCGCCTCCATGGATACGAGGGCAATACGGCCCAGGAAGTGGCCTTTCCCGTATGGGTTATGGCCAAGCTTGGCGTGAAGGTGCTCGTGACCACCAATGCTGCCGGTGCCATCAACGAGACGTATCGACCGGGCGACTTCTGCTTGATGCGCGACCACATCAACTTCACAGGGCGCAACCCTATAGTCGGGCTTGACCCTAATGACATCGCCCCGCGCTTCTTCAGCATGTACGACGCTTACGACCCACGCTTGCGCACTGTTGCGCTTGATGTTGCGCGGGAAGCGGGCATAACGCTGTACGAGGGAGTGTATCTGGGGCTTTTGGGCCCCAGCTTCGAGACGCCGGCCGAGATTCGCGCCTTCGATCGCTGGGGAGCCGACACCGTGGCCATGAGCGTTTGCGAGGAAGTGATAGCGGCGCGCCATGTGGGCATGCGCGTGCTGGGGATATCGCTCGTGTCCAACATGGCGTGCGGCGTGGGCGATATGCCGCCGGAAAGCGATGACGTGGACGGCGAGGTGCTCGATACCGCGGCTCGTGCTGCTGCCGATTTCTGCATGTTGATAATCGGGTGCATCGAGCGCATGGACGCCTAGCGGCCTGAAAGCGTTTATACTTTACCCATCGGAATCCTTTCAAACGCAATTCGAAACGCACGACCGATGGGGACTCAGATGGCTCACGAGATAATCATCATCCACGGAAACAATACGCTTGCGGGTGACGTAGACGTGGCAGGCGCGAAGAACTCCGCTTTGAAGCTCATGGCAGCAGCTATCCTCGGTCACGGCAAGACCACGTTGCGCAACGTTCCCTGCATCTCCGACATACATGTTATGGCAGAGGTGCTCGATGTGCTCGGTGCCACGGTGGAGCGCGAAGATGCTGCCTGCGGCGACAAGCATACCGTGCACGTGGACACGACCAACGTAGATTCCTGCGAGACGCCCTACGAGCTGGTTTCCAAGATGCGCGCAAGCATATCGGTGCTTGGGCCGCTGATTGGCAGGTTCGGTGAGGCGCTCGTATCCATGCCCGGTGGCTGCCAGATTGGCGCACGCAGCATCGACATGCACTTGCGGGGCTTGGAAGCCTTGGGCGTGAACTTCGAGGTCGACCACGGATACTTGCATGCAACCACTCCCAGTGGCCTGCATGGTGCGCATGTCGTGTTGGATTTTCCCAGCGTGGGCGCCACGGAGAACACGCTGATGGCCGCTGTGGTTGCCGAGGGCCAGACCATCATCGAGAACGCGGCCCGCGAACCCGAGATAGTGGATCTAGCGAACATGCTCTGCGAGATGGGCGCGGAGATCGAAGGCGCGGGAAGCTCGACCATCACCATCACGGGCACGAGCCTCGCATCGCTTCATGCCTGCGATCATGCGACTTGCGGCGATCGCATCGAGGCGGGTACGTTCTTGGTCGGCGGTGCGCTCACGGGTGGTCCGGTTACGGTGCATGGCATCAGCCCGTCGTATCTGCGCATGCCGCTGGTGAAGCTGCGCGAGATGGGTGCTACGGTGATGGAAGACGATGACTCCATCACCGTGTCACGCACGCAGCCGCTCAAGCCCGTTGCCATACAAACGCTTCCGTATCCCGGCTTTCCCACCGACTTGCAAGCGCAGTTCATGCTGCTCGCAGCCTGTGCAGATGGCACGTCGCTCATAACCGAGAACGTCTTCGAGAACCGTTTCATGTTCGCGGCAGAGCTTTCGCGCATGGGTGCCGACATCGTGATAGAAGAGCATCATTCTCTCGTGCATGGCGGCCGCTCATTGCAGGGCGCGCCCGTTTCCTCAACCGATCTGCGCGCCGGTGCTGCACTCGTGCTGGCGGGCATCGTGGCCGAAGGAGAGACGCGCATCCATAAGATCAGCCATATCGACAGGGGCTACGAGGATTACGTGGGCAAGCTATGCGCGCTTGGTGCTGACGTGTCGCGTGAATTGCCGTATCACAATCATCGGGCTACGCTGCGGGTTCGCATGAGAGATTAGGGATGATGGCACGCGACAGGAGAGGGTCTTTGCCGCCCGAACAGCCATATGATTCACGGCGTGCGCGCCACGTGCGCCAATCGCGGCCAAGTGCAAGACCACAGGCGCGTAGGCGACCGCAACCACAAGCTGCAGAGAACCCCCAGCGCGTTCGCGCATCAGAAGCCGAACGACAAGCGCGTTCGCGCCAGCAGGCGAAACGACTCGATCAGCAAGGCTTGCGCGACGGCATGCAAGCACGCCAATCGCGGCCCTCGCGTCAGCAGGCCGATGTCGCGCCGCAAATCGACAACGCAGGCCGAACACATGGCAAGCCTATAAACGATCCTCGCGTGAACGTGCAACGCAACACCGACTTCTCAGCGCGAAGGGCCCGGAAGAGCACGAGGCGGCGCATCGATGAGCATACTCTGGGCAATCATGTGCAGCGCAATTCACAAGAGCGCACCAAGCAGCGACACGACGTTGCCGAAGCCATCATGAAGCGCGCGCGCAGACGGCGCATCTTCGCTGGAGTGGTTGCTGTGGTCATCGTGCTCGCAGCAGCGCTTGTCATGGGCGTTCTGGCATACCGAGGTTCAGTTGGCTCGGCATTGGCGCTGCGCGATTCCGACGCAACGGATGCGCTGAAGGCGGCTGCAGCCGATGCTCCTTCGTATACGCTGATCGCCGTCGAACTGGGAGCCGTGGCCGAGCCCCTCGAGAATCCGGGCCCTGACATGCTCATCTTGGCGCGCTTCGATCCTACGTCTCAAACGCTCGCTCTCATCAACGTGCCACCGAACCTGCAAGTGAGCTCCGACAACCAAAGCACGACGCTTTCGAGCTTGGCGCAGAAGAGCGATGCCAAGATGATCTCGGCCTTGGCATCGTTCACGAAGCTCGACATATCGCATTTCGTGAAGCTAGAGCAAGCCGATCTTGTTTCGCTTGTGGATGCGTTCGACGGCATCGAGGTCGAGATCGACCAGGTGATCGACGATCCGAGTGCAGGGGATGTGTATCTGCCCGCTGGCACCACCACGCTCAAAGGCTCCACGACCTTGATCTATCTGCGAGCAAGCAATCTGAAGCAAGGTTTGCAGGATAAGCTTCGCCATCAGACCGAATTCGCTTCGTTGCTGCTGCAAGAGATATTCGGAAAAGGCGTGTTCAGCGCAAAGATCGACATGGCCGATGATTTCATCCAAACCGATTGCACGCTTGCCCAGCTGGAGGTTCTTTCGGCATGGTTCAAGGGCAAGGGCGCGACCGATGTGATCTTGGCCAGCTTGCCTGGCTATACCTCGGCGGTCGCTGGCATCTCCAACGACTCGCAGCAGCGCTTTATCAGCTCATACGATGACTTCCAAGACCTTCTGCACGAGATAGAGGCAGGCGAGTCGCCCAGCCTGAGCAGCATCGATCGCGTTGATGCGGCTGATCCCGGCTCGTTCGTGCTGGAGATCCAGAATGGCACCGTGGTGCCTGGGCTTGCAGCGGCAACCAACGAGGAGCTCGTCGCCAAGGGGTTCAACATCGGCGAGGTCGGCAATGCCGACGTGCCCAATTACGAGCAAACATTGGTGGTCTATCAAGGCGAAGAGGGGCCATCGCGCGCGAAGAGCGTCATCGAGGCGCTTGGTATCGGACGTCCCGTGGGCAGCAGCGATTACTACAACTTCACCGGCGACGTGCTGTTGATCATCGGTTCGGACTATTCGCCGGTTAACTAGCAACCATTAACCAACGGCTTCCCCTCAGCTCGTCATCCAGGGTCGCCATTGGAACCTGTATGCTAAACTGGCTTCGAGAGTTGAATCGGATGACCCCCGAGGAGGAATCATGGTCAATCAGGATGACGTCCTTACGGTTCTCGAGATGATTCGCCCTAGCTTGATCGCTGACGGCGGTGACGTGCGCCTCGTCGAGATCAAGGATGACGGCACGGTGGTCGTTGAGCTCACCGGTGCCTGCAAGGGCTGCCCGCTTTCGTCGCTCACGCTTGCGAATGGCATCGAGCGCATCTTGAAGGAGCGCGTGGAGGGCGTGTTGCGCGTGGTGCCGGCCATGGACGAAGACGAGCTCGAAGAGCTTGAGGAAATGGGCATCAAGGGTCTTGCCTAGGCTTCTGGAGGTGTAGAGCAAAGGTTTGTCCCTGGGCGCGATTTGGCTCGTATGAAATATCGGGAATGGATGAAGGCGGTGTTCTCATGGAGACGCAATTCGCTTGTCCGCACTGTAACGGCGCCATCATCGACATCCACGATTACGAGTCGATGATCGTGATAACGCCAGACTATGCCCTGTTCAGCAAAACATGTCCTCGCTGCAAGAAGCGTTTGAGCGTGCTTCGGCCGATTCCGAAGGACATGCTCGATGAGGTCTTGTACGCAGCCATAGAAGTTGACGCAGGCATGGGGCTCACTAGCTAGCATGCTTAACGATCTGTACCACGCCATAGATCCGATTGCCTTTTCGCTGGGACCATTCGACGTCCGTTGGTACGGCATTGCCTATGTTCTGGGGTTCGTGTTCGCGGCGCTTGTTATCTGGCGCATCGCGCGCAGATGGCGCTTGCGTTTTGACCTCGATTCGCTCGCCACATTGCTGTGCTGCGTGATCATCGGCATCATCCTAGGTGCCCGTCTTGGCTATTGCCTGTTCTATGGCGATGGCTACTACCTGCAAAACCCTGTCAAGATACTTGCCTTCAACGAGGGAGGCATGAGCTTCCATGGGGGGCTTGTCGGCGCTTTGCTCTCGGGCATCGTTGCTGCGAAGCTCACGGGCATTCCTTACCTTACCTTAGCGGACCTTGGAGCCATCGTGGCGCCGATTGGCTTGTTCTTGGGACGCTTTGCCAACTTCATCAATGGCGAGCTTTGGGGTGGGCCGACCGACCTTCCCTGGGGCGTGGTGTTCGGTGGGTCGGCTGGCATGTTCCCACGGCATCCTTCGCAACTCTACGAGGCGCTGCTCGAAGGCGTGGTTCTATTCGTCATCCTTTTCGTGCTTGCGCGCAAGCGGCCTCCTTGTCCACGTGGAACCTATATTGGCATTTTCATGCTGCTCTATGGCATCTTCAGATTCGCCATCGAGTTCGTGCGCGAACCCGATGCGCAGCTTGGCTACCTCTTCGGTGGCTGGGTCACCATGGGGCAGGTGCTCTCGACGCCTTTGATCGTGGTGGGCATAGTGCTCATCGTGTGGGCGCTTCGCCATAAGCTGCCTCAACAGGGACTGCCAGAAGGGGCAGGCAAGAGGGAAGAGGAAAGGCTCGATTGATGCGAAGGAGTGGCCATGGGCTTTGTCGATGATGCGTCGCAGTTGTTCGACAAGGGAATGTCGGCAGCGAAGAGTGCGGTTTCCAACGTGGCATGCGAGCAATTGGGCTTCGTGCGCGCATTCTGCAACTTGTGCCAAGAGGGTTGGCAGCTTGGCTTTCACGAGCGTAATGGTGGAAATGCGAGCTATCGGCTCACACCCGAGGATGTAACCGCGGCGGATTCGTTCTTCTACACGAATCCGAGCTCGTGGATGAGCCTGCCCTTGGAAACGCCCGAGATGGCCGACCAATTCTTGCTGGTTACGGCGGCAGGGTGCCATTTCAAGAACATCAAAGGCGCACCGGCGACGAACGTAGGCATCGTTCAGCTCGATGAGCTCGGTGCGGCATGGCGCACGGTTTGGGGCTTTCGCGATGGTGGGCGCCCGACAAGCGAACTTGGTGCACATGTGGCTGCTCAAGGCATGCGCAAGCTCGCGACGAACGGGGAGTGCCATGTTGTCTATCATGCACACCCTGCGTCGCTCGTGGCGCTTACGACCCTTCTGCCTGCCGATTCGAAAGCGCTGAGCACCGTGCTTTGGCGAAGCCTCACCGAAAGCGCGATCGCGTTTCCCGAAGGCGTAGGTGCGCTTCCTTGGATGGTGCCTGGTTCGCAGGAGTTGGCCGAGGCCACAGCCGAGCAGCTCTCGACTTACCCAGCATGCGCATGGCAGCTTCATGGCGTGTTGGCAACGGGAGCTTCGCCTGATTTGGCGCTTGGGCTCGTGCATTCCATCGAGAAGGCGGCCGAGGTCTATCTCTCTGCTCGTTCTGCAGCAGGAGGAAGAACCGAGGCGCTTGCCACCTTGAGCGATGATGATCTTAGGGCCATTGCGAAGGCGTATGAGCTGCCGCTCAACGAAGCTTTGCTCTCGTAGGTGCAGAGGAGGGAAGGCGATCATGGACGAAGATAAGCTATATCTGGGTATCGACTACGGTGGCAATGGCGTGAAGATGGGATTGGTGGATGGCTATGGCAATCTATCCAGCAGCCGCACCCGCCCCACGGCTAACCTCACCGATGCAGATGAGTGCCGTGCCTTCGCTACCGAGATCCTCGATTTCATCCATGATATGGGCATCTATACCTCTGAACTGGGTGGCGTGGGCTTGGCCATCCCGGGCATCGTGGAGGATGGCTTCCTCACACCCAACGTGAACACCGATTGGCCGCTGCTGATCGAGTCGATCGTGCGCACGCTCTCGGTGCCTTCCATTGCCGTGCTGAATGATGCGAACGCTGCTGCGCTCGGCGAGCTTTGGATGGGCGCGGGCGAGAACAAGCACTCGGTGCTGCTAGTAACCATCGGCTCGGGTATCGGGTCGGGCTTGGTGGTAGATGGCCGCATCGTCTCGGGTGTGCATGGAGCCGCAGGCGAGATTGGACATATGACGGTGGTGCCCGATGGTCGGCCTTGCTCGTGCGGGCGGCGCGGATGCTTGGAACGCTATGCCTCGGCGCGTGGGCTCGTGCAATCGTTCAACGAGGCGGCTGATGAGCTGGGGCTTTTCCCCGAGCAGCTCGGCCCGTTCGCTCCCGTGAGCGAAACCGATGCCCAGACGGTTTTCTTGGCCGCCAAGGAGGGAGATCCGCGGGCTCTCTATGCTACCGAGATCATGGCCGACAAGTTGGGGTTCGCCCTTGCTCAAGCTGCGTGCGTAGTCGATCCTGGCATCATCTTGCTCGGGGGCGGCATATCTGCCTCGGCAGACCAGTTCTTCGACGAGCTTCATGAGGCTTTTCGAAAGTACAGCTTCCCGGCATGCCGCGATATCGAGATACGGCCAGCCACGCTTGGCGACACAGAAGGCGTGGTGGGGGCAGCGCGCCATGCCATGGTGTGCGCCGAGCAAGACCGCGTGGCTTCTTATGCTGACGACTATCTGTAGTTGGTAGCTTTTCGAGTGGCGTAGCTCTTCGCGCTTGGTATGACATGGCACTTATTACCAAGCTTGAAGTATTAGCCATGGACTGCTTCAATGCGCTCGGCTAAAGCTTCGCCGCCATGCGCGACGGCACAGGTGCCTGCGCATGTGCGCTCCAGAAATAGCCGAGTCGTATTAAAGCAGTCCAGGCTTTTTCATTTGGACATGGATATACCAAGATTTTGGCTGCGAGCAGTAGCGGCTGTGCTATCATGCTAGGGTTTGAATATGCCTTGGTCGGAAACCAAGGCGGAATAGGAGACTTGAAATGAAGAAGGACATCCATCCCGACTACATGGATTGCACGGTGACGTGCAGCTGTGGCAACACGTTCCAGACGCGTTCCACCAAGCCCGAGATCCGCGTGGAGATCTGCAGCGCTTGTCACCCGTTCTACACTGGTCAGCAGAAGTTCGTCGACACGGGCGGACGCGTCCAGCGCTTCTCCGACAAGTTCGGCGCAGCCGATAAGCTGGTTGCCGAGCGCGAGGCAGAGCGCAAGGCTAAGCGTGCTGCCGAGGTTGCCAAGGCTGAAGAGGCTCGCAAGGCGCAGCGCGAGGCCAAGGCTGCCGAGAAGGCCAAGCGCGCCGAGGAGTATGCCAAGAAGGCTGCAGCCGATGCCGAGCGCGAGGCTAAGCGCGCCGCCGAGGAGCAGGCTGCCGAGGATGCCGCCGCTGCCGAGGAGGCTGCCAAGGAAGTCGAGGCTGAGGATCTTGCCGCAGCTGATACGACGCCTGGCGAAGTGGGCGTTGGCCAGATGGAAGAGGCTGCCGAGGCTGCTGATGCCGCTGCCGAGGCCCCTGTTGAGGAAGCCGCTGCTGAAGAGGCTGCCGAGTAGATTCGCTCACAAGGAGTTATAGGTGAAGTGGCTCGGGATTCCCGGGCCACTTCTTTTGTGCTGGGCATACGCCATCGGACTTATATGGGCAATATGCGCAAGGAGGTTCTTTGCAATCGCCCTGAGGCTATTTGGTGGAATTTGCAGCGCGGCCCCGCAATGCATCCATGTCTCTTATAACGAGCCCTCGCTATCGCGATTCACATTCCAGGCGATAAAGGCCCAGGTGACGGTTAGGGGCTCTTTCAGACGGAAGATGCCACTCTCCTCGACGAGGCTCTCGTTCAGCCAGGCTTCCAGCTTCGCAGGCACTTGCGCCATCGCGTCATCAGGGGCAAGGCCGTGTGCTGCATGCCACACGAGCTCGCTGTAGTGCTGCACGGCGCCGTCGAAGGAATCGAACGTTTCGACACGAGTCGATGGGATGTAGTCGATGGTGGGGAAGTAACCCAGCTGGCAAAGGATGTTGAATGCGTAGAGGAAGTCACGTCCCACGTAGGCCTCTAAGTCTGCAGCCTTCATGAGTCGGGCGTTCACCTTCGGGGTAGCGCCGCAGGGAAGCGTGATGCACGCACGTCTGCGAGCTGCGCTGCCGAGCTTCTCTAGAGCCATCTTCAGATCATGGGTGGCGATGGAGCGCGAGGCAAGCGCAACGTCAACGCATCGTTTGCTTACGCCGCAGGCTGCCCAGTCATCGTCCCAGCTCATCTGAATCTCCGTGATGCTAGTCGCGCCTTTGGCGCTCATGGCCTCGCGAAGCGCGCTCAGCATGCCGCTCGAGAAATCGCAAGCGATCACCTTATGACCCTCAAGCGAAAGGGGGATGGCCAAGGTGCCGCTTCCGCAGCCCATGTCCAGTATGGTTTCGCCAGGACGAATGGCAGCAAGCTCTAGGAACCTGTCGACATAGGGGCTTTGCGAGCCATGTTTGGTAGCGAAGCTCTTGGCGCGCGCATCCCAATGCGAGGCATCGTCGGACTTGCCCTGGCGATCTTGCAGTCTGATCCATTCATCGTTCCAGTCGTAGTTGGGAAGCAGGGGTTCGGTCGAGTCGCTCATGGCATTCCTTTCGCACGCTGAGGGTTCGAAGCTCTTGCATCAGGCTTTCTCGCCTATACTATCCTAAGCTAAGAAGAAGAGCGAACGTAGGATGCAATGCGCACTCGCTGGCGCAGCTCTTCGCGCTTGGCTTCGCACCCATGCACAACGGCGCGAGCGCCTGTGCATGTGGGCTGCAGAATCGCGCTCAGAGCAGTGCCAGCGAGTGCGTAGAATGCCTCAAGCATGCCTTATGCTCGATGTGACATGGCTATTTCTGGAGCGCACAAGCGCAGGCGAAATCTCATTTCGCCGTCGCGCTTGGCGGCGAAGCTTTAGCCATGCGCATCGAGCATAAGGCATGATAAATGGAATGCATGAGCATCTCGCAGGGGTGCGCTGGAGAGCAAGGAGCAAAGATGCAGGTAGAGCTGTTGTACCATACGCCCGACCCCGAGCGCGCTGTGGCCACTGCAGCACGCCTGTGCTATGCGCCAGTGGGCGCCGCCGACCTGATGGAATCGCTTTCCGACGAGCGCATCCGCAAAGTGCTCACCACCATCTTGGAGAGCGGCCACACTTCCACGCTGGAGCATGCGAGCTACACCTTCGCAATCGATGGCGTCTCGCGAGCGCTCACCCATCAGCTGGTACGCCATCGTCTGGCAAGCTTCAACCAGCAAAGCCAACGCTATGTTCGCTACGCCGAGGGCTTGGACGTCATAAAGCCCGAGAGCATCGCTGCAAACCCCGAGGCGAGCGAGGCCTTCGATAGCCTGATGGGTCAGGTCATGGAGACGTATAAGGCTTTCCTCGATGCAGGTGTTCCGGCAGAAGATGCGCGCTATGTGCTTCCCAATGCTGCCGAGACGAAGATCGTGGTGACCATGAACATCCGCGAGCTGCTGCACTTCTTCAGCTTGCGCTGTTGCAATCGCGCACAATGGGAGATTCGCGACCTCGCCTGGAAGATGCTCGACCTCGTGCGGCCAACCGCGCCCTTCATCTTTGCCGATGCGGGCCCTGGTTGCGTACGCGGCGCCTGTCCTGAGGGCAAGATGACCTGCGGCACGCCTTATCCGCGCTCAACGCGCTGCTCGTAATCTAGCACGAGCTGCATAGAGGCGATGGCGCACTCGATTTGGCCATCGTCGGGTTCGCGCGTGGTGAGCCGTTGCATCTGAAGGCCAGGCCATAGCACGACTTTCACCACTGGGTTGTTCGGGTGCGTGCCCGCCCATTTCACGGTTATCTCGTAGGCGATTCCTGCAATGATGGGCAGAAGCAGTATGCGAACCACTATGACGAGTGCCAGCTTCGCTACGCTGTTCGTGATGCCAAGCGCCTCGATGAGCGCATCGAGGGGCACTACCGTGTATATGAAGATGGCTAAGATCATCACCATGATGAGGAAGGCCGTGCCGCAGCGCACATGCAGACGGGGAAACGACCGCGCGTTCTCGGGTGTCATGGGCAGACCATGCTCGAAGCAATGGATGGCCTTGTGCTCGGCGCCGTGGTAGCCGAACATGCGCTTGATGTCGGACATGCGGCCAATCAGCCATATGTAGAAGATGAAGATGGCAATGCGCAAGATGCCGTCCACGATGTTCCAGAGCAATGTGCGACCATCGTAGTCGCCCACGATGAGATTCGTAACGAAGGCGGGTGCCACGATGAACAGCACGATGCCCAGCACCAGCCCCAGCACGAGCGAGATAGTCATCTCCTTGCCGCCGAGGGCTGCACTGGCCTTCTCGGCCTTGACGGGCTCGCCTTCATAAGCGGCCTTGCCTTCCGGTAGCGGAGCAACGAATACGTCAACCTCGGGGTCCAGCTCAGGGCAGGCTTCCGCAGCCTCTGTGCTAGAGATGGTCGTTGTAGCAAAACTTGAAACCTCGCCGATTGCAGCCTGCTTCGAGGCATCATCTGCTCGAGGGGGAAGCTCGCTGCCGTCGGGGGAGTAGCTGTAAACGTTGCCCTCGTCGTCTTCGATGAAGGCATGCTCGGCGGCAACTGAGAGCGCCTTGAAGCCAAGCACGAGAGATTCCACGAACGCGAAGCAACCGCGTATGAAGGGCTTGTTGCGAATGCCGGACTTCTTCGCGCCGCCTAGCTCATGCTCTTCGAGGTAGATGTCGCCATAGGGGTCGCGCACGGCCACAGCCCAGCTGTACTTGCCGCGCATCATGATGCCCTCTATGAGCGCCTGGCCGCCGACATGCGTCTTCAATGCGCCGTCTTCGGAAAACGCCCGTGCGGTGTCGCTCTTTCGCCGTGATTCGCTCATATGCCCATTGTGACGATTCGTTGGGAGAATTCGCGCTTGCTTCGTCAAGAGCATATAACATATTCCTCAACATTCCAACGGCTGTATGAATTCTTTTCCGCTTTCCCCGAATTCGTGTATCCTTTCAAACTGCTGTGCGTTTGCGGCAAAGCGCGCAGCAAAGCCCGCACACGTTAATAAATGCGAGGGCAATCGTGTGAATCAAAGCGGTGCGCATGCATCGCCAACCGGCAAGGAGATGCCATGAAGCTAGTCGTTACCGAAAAGAACGATGCGGCCGAGAAGATCGCATCGCTTCTGGGTTCCAAGGCCAAGAAGGACAAGGTGTACAACACACCGGTCTACCGTTTCGAAGTAGACGGCGAGGAATGGGTCACCATTGGCTTAAGAGGCCATATCCTCGAGCCTGACTTCGTGCCCGAGATCATCTACAAGCAGCGCAAGGGCTGGCGTGGCGTGACCGACGAAGGCGAAGTGGTGGATGCGAACATCCCCGCAAGCCTGGCTCGCCCCCCTTTCAAGAAGAAGAAGCCGTTTTCAGAAGACGGCGTGGATCTCAAGGGTTGGAAGCTGGAGGCGCTGCCGTATCTGGTGTATGCGCCCATCGAGAAGAAGCCTAAGGAAAAGGACATCATTCGCTCGCTCAAGAACCTGGCGAAGAAGGCCGATAGCATCTGCATCGCCACCGACTTCGATCGCGAGGGCGAGCTGATAGGCGCCGATGCGCTCGCATGCATTCGCGAGGTGAACCCAGCTGCTCCGGCATCGCGCGCTCGCTATTCGGCATTCACCAAGGAAGAGATAACCAACGCGTTCGCGAACCTCGCCGAACTCGACGAGAATCTTGCAGCTGCCGGCGCATCGCGCCAGGACATCGACCTGATTTGGGGTGCAGCGCTCACACGCTACCTTACCGTGGTGAAGTTCGCGGGCTATGGCAACGTGAGGTCGTCGGGGCGCGTGCAAACGCCCACGTTGGCGCTTATCGTGGCACGCGAGCGCGAGCGCATAGCATTCGTGCCGGAGGACTACTGGGTGATCCGCGGGTCGTTCGGAAAAGGCGACGATGCGTTCGAAGCTCCCCATGCCACGGCGCGCTTCAAGTCGCAATCGGAGGCCGATGCGGCCATGGCGCACGTCGAGGGCGCAAAGACCGCCAAGGTGGCATCCATCGAGAAGAAGCGTCGTACGGTTCAGCCACCGGCCCCCTTCAATACCACCAGCCTGATGGCCGCAGCAGCTGCTGAGGGGCTCTCGCCAGCGCGCACCATGCGCATCGCAGAAAGCCTCTACATGGATGGCTATATCTCCTATCCTCGCGTAGATAACACGGTGTATCCTTCGTCGCTGAATCTGCGAGAGGTCGTGCGCACCATTTCGGGAAACCCCGCCTATAGCGACTATTGCCGCAAGCTGCTCGAGAAGGGCACGTTGCATGCCACGCGCGGCAAGAAGGAAGAGACCGACCACCCGCCCATCTATCCCACTGCCATGGCCACGCCTGATGACATGCCCGCTGCCAACTACAAGCTGTACAACATCGTTGCGCGTCGCTTCCTGGCCACGCTTTCCGATGCATGCATCGTGGAGGGGACGAAGGTGACGCTCGACGTGCCCGGCGAGGGAAATGGCGAGCGCGAGCAATTTGTTGCCCATGGCGATGTGACGGTGCAGCCGGGCTTTCGCGCAATCTATCCCTTCGGCGTGAAGAAGGACGAGCTGCTACCTGCTCTCGCTGAGGGGCAAGAGGTCGCCTTCAATGGCGCTGCCTGCACTAAGAAGCAAACCGAGCCGCCTGCGCGCTACAGCCAGGGCAAGCTCATCCAAGAGATGGAGAAGCTAGGGCTGGGGACCAAATCCACGCGCCATTCCATCATCGAACGCCTCTACACCGTGAAGTACATCATGAACGACCCCATCGAGCCATCGAAGCTGGGCATGGCCGTGATCGATGCCATGGACGCCTATGCGCCGCGCATAACGCATCCTGAGATGACAGCCGAGCTGGAAGCAGAGATGAGCAAGATCGCCGAAGGTGACATAACCAAGGAGGATGTGGTAACCGATTCCCGCAACAAGCTCTCACGCGAGCTGGCCGAGTTGCTGCCACGCAAGGAGGAGGTCGCTGAAGCTCTCGCCGATGCCGTCGCTGCCGATGCCTACGTGGGCAAGTGCCCGAAGTGCGGCAAGGACTTGCAGCTGCGCGCGTCCCAGAAGACGCAGAGCATGTTCATCGGCTGTTCAGGCTGGCCTGAGTGCGATGTGACCTACCCGCTTCCCAAGGGCAAGATCGAGGTAGTGGAGGAGCCTTGCCCTACGTGCGGCATGCCGCAGGTGAAGGTGACGCCCTTCCGCTCCAAACCGCATGTCCAGTGCATCGACCCGAATTGCGAGACCAATCAAGAACCCGATATCGTCGTGGGCACGTGCCCGGTATGCGCCGCGGCCGGCATTCCCGATGCCAAGCTGATCGCGCAGCGAAATCCTCGCACGCTGAAGCGGTTCATTCGCTGCGAAAACTACGAGACATGCGAGTGCAGCTACCCGCTTCCGCAATACGGCGAGCTCACCGCTACCGAAGAGGTGTGCGAAGCATGCGGTGCGCCCATGGTCATCGTTACCACGGCGCGCGGTCCGTGGAAGCTTTGCCCGAACTACAACTGCCCTTCCAAGGAAAAGGAGACGGCAGCTAAGGGCAAGGGAAGCGCTGGCAGCAAGGCGAAAGGCAAGGTGAAAGCGCGCGGCAAGTCGTCGGCGCGCAGTTCGAGGAAGGCGAAGTAGATGGACATGCGCGAAGAGGCATTGCAAAGCCACCTGACCTGGAAGGGCAAGATCGACACAGAGCCGAAGATGTCCGTAGATACTCGCGAGGCCTTGGCCATAGCCTATACGCCGGGGGTGGCCGAGCCCTGTAAGGAGATTGCGCGCGACCCAGCGCTTGCCTACGACTACACATTGAAGGGCAACACCATCGCCGTGGTCACCGATGGCAGCGCTGTGTTGGGGCTGGGCAATATCGGCGCCTTGGCCGCGCTTCCGGTGATGGAGGGCAAAGCTGTGCTCTTCAAGGAGTTCGGCGATGTGAACGCGTTTCCTATCTGCATCGACACGCAAGACGTGGACGAGATAGTCGAGACGGTCATTCGCGTAGCTCCGGCATTCGGCGGCATCAACCTCGAGGACATAAGCGCGCCACGCTGCTTCGAGGTGGAGCGTCGCTTGAAGGAGGCGCTCGATATTCCGGTGTTCCACGACGACCAGCACGGTACGGCAATCGTAGTGCTCTGCGGTCTCATCAATGCGCTCAAGCTGGTCGGCAAGCGCAAGGAGGATGTTTCGGTGGTGATGAACGGCGCGGGAGCCGCGGGCATCGCCATCGCTAAGCTGCTTTTGCTCTATGGTTTTCAGAACATCATCCTCTGCGACAGCAAGGGAATCGTTTCGTCGAAATCGGAGCGCCTGAACGACGTGAAGCGCGAGATGCTCGCTTGCACGAATCTCGAGGATAAGGCGGGTACGCTGGCGGATGCGCTGGAAGGTGCTGACGTGTTCATCGGCGTATCGAGCGCTGGCGTGCTCACCGGTGACATGGTGCGTACCATGACGAAAGATGCCATCATCTTCGCGCTGGCGAACCCCGATCCCGAGATCTACCCCGATGAGGCGCTGGCCGCAGGAGCTGCCATCGTCGCTACGGGGCGAAGCGACTTTCCGAACCAGGTGAACAACGTGATTGCCTTCCCAGGCATATTCAAGGGAGCATTGGAGTGCCGTGCACCGGGGATCACCGATGACATGAAGCTCGCGGCTGCCGAGGCGCTGGCGGCGCTCGTGTCGCCCGAGGAGCTCTCGCGCGAGTTCATCATGCCCGAGCCCTTCGACCCGCGCACGGCTGATGTGGTGGCGCAGGCTGTCAAGGACTGCCTGTAAGCGCCCATGGCACGGTTGGTGAGCAAACAGCAGGTTGCAGCCTGCGTGTCGGAGCATCTGGCCGAGGTGTCCTTCGTCATGCCGTCCGACATTCGGGCTGCTTTCCAAGAGGCGTTTCAGAGCGAGACCAACGCGCGCGCTCGCAACGTGCTGCGCACGCTTCTTGCCAATGCGGACCTTGCCGAAGCCGAAAGCGTTCCGCTTTGCCAAGACACCGGCTATGTGTGGTGCTGCTTGGAGATCGGCCCTGATGTGAGCATAGGGGGCGATGTGATGGAGCTTGTGTCACCTGCGGTGGCCGATGTTTACGAGCGAAGCTACCTACGCAAATCCATGGTGCGCGACGCTATCTTCAACCGAGCGAACAGCGGTGACAACACACCGGCCTTCACGGAGGTTCGGTTGAGCCAGCGGCCAGGAGCGCGCTTGCATCTCATGTGCAAGGGCGGAGGTTCCGATAACGCGAGCCGCGTGGTGATGCTGGCGCCTGGTCAGGGGCGTCAGGGTGTGATCGACACGGTGCTGGACTGCGTGCGCCAAAAAGCGGCCAATGCGTGTCCGCCTTTGGTGATAGGCGTGGGAATCGGCTCGACGTTCGATAAGGTGGCGGGCTTGGCGAAGATGGCCCTCATGCGGCCGTTGAACGAGCCTGCGCCTACGTCCGATGCAGCTGAGCTAGAAGGGGAGCTCTTGCGCCTTGTGAACGAGACAGGCATCGGACCGGCGGCCCTAGGCGGTCGCGCGACGGCCTTGGGCGTGCGCGTGGCAAGCGCGCCTTGCCATATCGCGGCGCTTCCCGTTGCGGTGAACATGGGTTGCTCGGCGCTCAGGAGGGCAACTTATGAGCTATGACGAGCGCGCCTTTGACGAGCATCCTTCGAGCGAGCACCTTTCGGGCGAAACCATGCAAGCTCATCCAAAGGAGGATCTGCCGCGCAAGCTTGCGTTGCCGCTCGACCGCGAAGTGCTCGCAACCCTTCGTGCGGGTGACATGTGCCTTCTGAGCGGGGAGCTCTTCACTCTGCGCGATGCTGGGCACGTTCGTTTGCTCGAAGAGGTTGCCGCGTGTGCAGAAGCGGGTGATCGAGGGGTCGATCTGCCCTATGGCCTTTCCGGCCAAACCATCTTCTATGCTGGCCCCACGCCCGAGCGAACCGGTGCGCAGCGCCCATTCGGCGCCATTGGGCCCACTACCGCTTCGCGCATGGATTTCGCGGCATCTGAGCTCTACGACATGGGCATAGTGGCCACTATCGGCAAGGGCGCGCGTTCGGCCGGGGTGCACGATGCGTGCGTGCGCAACGGTGCCGTTTACCTCGTTGCAATTGGCGGTGCAGCTGCTTATCTGGCAAAGTGCGTCATCTCTTCGGAGGTGATGGCGTATGATGATCTTGGTACGGAAGCGCTCAGGCGCGTCCATGTGGTCGATCTTCCCGTTTTCGTGGGAATCGACGTTCTGGGAAACGATGTCTACAGCCAAGCGCTGAGCTGAGGGCTGGCTGCGAGGGATGCCATGGCAACAAGCGAGGGCTCTCGGGCTTCCGAGGGCATGCTGATAACGTTCGAAGGCGGCGATGGAGCGGGCAAGTCGACCCATCTGTACCTCGTGGGCGAAGCGCTGCGCGACCATGGCTACGACATCGAGTGCCTGCGGGACCCCGGTGGCACCATCATAGGCGAGCAGTTGCGCAAGACGGTGCTCGACCCGGGCAACTACCTGATGAGCGAAACCTGCGAGCTTCTGGTGTACGAGGCTGCGCGAGCGCAGTTGGTGTTTCAGGTGATCAAGCCTGCACTGGCGCGCGGGGCCATCGTGCTCTGCGATCGCTTCATCGATTCCACGATTGCCTATCAGGCGTTCGGTCGAGGGCTCGACATAGCCTATATCGAGCGCACGAACGACTTTGCCTGCCAAGGCATCGTTCCCAATCGCACGATTCTCATGCTGACGGGCGGCGATGCCGGAGTAGGGCTCGACCGCGCTACGAAGGACAAGCATGCAGACCGTCTGGAGATGGCTGGCAACGACTTCCACGAGCGCGTGAACGCGGGGTACTTGAAGCTTGCGCAGTCCGACCCAGCGCGCATCCGCGTGGTGGTTTCAAATGAATCGAAGGCAGCGACGGCCCGCAAGGTGTTCGATGAGCTAAGCGACTTGTTCCCGTGGATGGCCGACCGTTCATGCTGCACGGACCAATACGTGCGCGAGCTCGTGCAGCGCAGGGAATCGCGAGGGCGCGGCTGATCGTGGCGGATGTGTTCGAAAGAATATATGGACAGCCCCATGTTCGCGAGTTCCTCCGAGCCAGCACGTCGGGCAGGCGCACTACCCATGCTTATCTCTTCACGGGACCTGCGGGGTCGAACAAGACGCAGGCAGCCTTCGCCCTCGCTGCGGCGCTGATTTGTCCGGAAGACGGTTGCGGCTCTTGTGCTGATTGCACCCGCATCATGGACCGCAAGCACCCTGACGTGCGCTTCTACCAACCCGAGGGAGCCAATAGCTACCTTGTGGAGCAAATGCGCGAGATAGTGACGGAAACCGAGCTTGCGCCCATCCAGGCAAGTCGCAAGATATTCATCCTCGATCGCATCGAGCTGATGGGCCCTTCGGCAGCCAACGCCTTCTTGAAGACGCTCGAAGAGCCACCTGCAGACGTAACGTTCATATTGCTCGGGCGCACGCGCGAGAGCGTGCTTTCCACCATAGTGTCGCGTTGCATCGTGGTGCCGTTCAGGCACATCCCGGCAACGGAAGCTGCGGCCATCATATCTCAGAACACAGGAGCCTCGCCCGAATTGGCTAAGATTGCCATCGAGGCAAGCACCGGATCCATTGCGAATGCCATGGCATTCTTGCAATCGAACGAGCATTTGGCCTTTCGCCAAGAAGTGCTCAGTGCGTTGCTGAGCCTTGAGAAGAGCGACCTATGGGATGTGATAGGCCAAGCGCGCAAGCTCACGTTGGCAGCGAAGGCGCCACTAGACAAGATGCGCGCCCTTCGCGAAGCCGAGCGCGCCAAGAACGAGGACTTGCTGAGCAAAACCACGCTCAAGCAGTTGGAGAAGCGCGACGAGCGCGAGCTGAAGGCAGGAAGCCTTCGAGCCTTCGGACGCATGCTGGCCATCACGGCCTCGTTCTTGCGAGATGTTCTTGCCGTGTGCGCTGGCACGCCTGAGCTCGTCATAAATTATGATGTTGCCGATGGAATTCGCGAAGTTGCCGAGCGCGTGAGCGAGGCGCAGGTCATCCAGGCGCTTTCCGCTGTGGAGGATTGCCGTGACGCCCTTGCCCGCAACGTTTCCCCGGAAACGTGCGTCGATGCGCTCTTGTTGCAGATAGGAGAGGCTCTGTATGGTTCGCATAGCCCCTGTTAGATTGTCGTTCAATCCCAAGACGCTCTGGTTCGATGCGGGCGACTTGGCCATATCGGAAGGTCAACCGGTGGTGGTGAGCACTGCCCGCGGCAACGAGTTCGGGCACTTGGCCGAGCGCATCTTCGATATGGACTACGAGGACACGAAGAAGCTGAAGACGCCGCTCAAGCCGGTGCTGCGCATCGCTACGGAGGCCGATATCCAGCGCGACCAGGAAGTCGTGGAGCTTGCCCGCGCAGCGCTGCCCGTGTTCAAGCGCTTGGCTGGTGAGGTTCTGCCCGACATGAACCCCGTCACGGTGGAGTATCTGTTCGATAGCGACAAGGCCATCTTCTACTTCGATGCCGAAGACCGCGTCGATTTCCGCGAGTTGGTGAAGAAGCTCTCGGCTGAGCTCAAGGTGCGCGTGGACATGAAGCAGATCGGCGTGCGCGATGGTGCGCGGCTGGTGGGAGGCCTCGGCCATTGTGGCCAGGAGATATGCTGCACGCGGCTTGGTGGCCAGTTCAATCCTGTGTCGATTCGCATGGCCAAGGAGCAAGATCTCTCGCTGAACCCCCAGAAGATCTCGGGCCTGTGTGGGCGGCTGCTGTGCTGCCTGCGCTACGAATACGATGCCTACAAGGATTTTCACGCACGCGCTCCCAAGAAGAATGCGCGCATCGAAACGCCTGACGGAGAAGGCAAGGTGGTGGACCTCGACGTGCCGCGGGAAGTCGTTTCCATAAAGGTGGGCGACGAGAAGCCGGTGAAAGTTCCGCTGGCCGACATGACGGCACCCGAAGAGGGCGTTCGTCCCAATGCCGTGGACGAGGAAGCATGGGACAAGGCCAACCAGCCTGAGTCTCCGGTTCTGGATGGCATCGTGCACCTATTCGGCACCTCGCAGCTCAAGGGCACCGATAAGCTGGCAGAGCCGGGCAAGGTAACGCATCTGCCTAAGTCGTCACGCAAGGATGGCGAGGGCGCAGGCGAGCAGAAGCCTTCGCGCAGGCGCAGAAGCCGCAAGTCGGCAGGCGGTGAGGGTGCAAAGGGCAACGCGGGCGCCAAGAAGCCCAGTGGGCAGGCGTCTGGCTCGCAGACGGCGCAGCGCAAGCAGCGTCGTCGCTCTACGACGGTTAGCTCGGATGGCACTACTACCGTGCAAGGCAAGCCTGCTGCCAAGCAAGGCAAGAAGGGCTCGCAAGGTGGCTCGAAGCAAGCTGCTCAACCCGGACAGGGCGAACGTGCGCAAGCAAGCAAGGTGGGCAGGAACTCCTCGGGTTTGCGCGCGGCCAAGGCCAACGGCAGCGCGAAGGTGCAAGGAGCCCCTGAAGGGGAGGGAGCAGCGCCGCAAAAGCAAGGTCAGCAGCACCGTCGCAGGCGTCGTCGCTCACCAAAGACTGCAGGCGAGGCGCAGTCGGGCAATACTGGAAACGGCACCAGCACCGAGGCGAAGGAGTAAGCGGGTTCCATGATCGTCGATTACGCTGCGCTCACTGATCTGTACCAGATCACGATGGCGCAAGGATACTACCAGCATGGCAAGCGCGATACCCAAGCTTGCTTCCACATGTACTTTCGGAACTATCCGTTCAATGGCGGCTATGCCATAGCTTGCGGCATGGATCAGTTGGCGCAGCTGGTGGAAAGCTATCGCTTCACCAGCGAGGATATCGGCTACCTTGCAGGTTTGAAGAACCCCACGGGCACCCCGCTGTTCGATGGTGACTTCCTTGACTACCTGGGCAACCTGAAATTGAGCGTTGACATCGATGCGGCGCGCGAGGGCACGGTGGTGTTTCCCAACGAGCCCATCGTGCGCGTGATGGGGCCCATCCTGGAATGCCAGCTCATCGAGACGCCTCTTCTGAACTGCGTGAACTTCGAGACGCTGATCGCTACCAAGGCCGCACGCATCTGCTCGGTGGCCAATGCTCCGGTTTCGGAATTCGGGCTGCGCCGCGCGCAAGGGGCGGCAGGGGGTCTTTGGGCATCTCGTGCCGCGATGGTGGGCGGCTGCTCGTCCACGTCCAACGTGCTGGCGGGTCGCATGTTCGACTTGCCCGTGTCGGGTACTCATGGGCACTCGTGGGTGATGGCCTTTCCTGACGAGCTTTCGGCTTTCCGGGCGTATGCCGAGTCGTTTCCCGACAATTGCACGCTTCTGGTGGATACCTACGATGTGCAGCAAGGCGTGCGCAACGCCATAACAGTGGGCCTGGAGATGCGCCAGCGCGGAGAGCGACTGCGCGCCGTGCGCATCGATTCGGGCGACCTTACCTGGCTGTTCAAGATGACACGGCGCATGCTGGACGAGGCGGGCTTGACCGATTGCGGCATCGTGCTGACCAACGACCTAGACGAGTACACCATAAAATCCATTCGTGACGAGGGCGTGGAGGTGGCCGGTTGGGGCGTGGGCACCAAGCTTGCGTGCGCCTACGACCAGCCGACGCTCGGAGGCGTGTACAAGCTATCGAGCACGCGCGAGGGCGAGGATGGAGCCTGGTGCGACCATCTGAAGATCAGCGAGTCGGTGCAAAAGCTCACTACTCCAGGCGTATTGGATGTGCGCCGTTACTATAGCGAAGACGGACGTCTTGCTGGTGACATGGTGTTCGACACCATTTCAGGTGTAGGCGAAGATGAAGTGATCGTGGATCCCTACGACAGCTTGCGCAGGAAGAAGCTTGCGGGGAGGAGCTTCACCACGCTGCTTCAACCCTTGGCGCGCGGAGGCGAATGCGTGCTGAGCGAAAACGACCGCAATGTCATGGCGGCCCGAGAGCGCACCGCCGAGGGACTCGCGCAGCTCGATGAGACGCAGAAGCGCTTGCTGAATCCCCACACCTATCCGGTTGGGCTCGAGAAGAGCCTGTTCGATCGCAGGAGCGCTTTGGTTGCGCAAATGCGAGGGTTCGACACGGTGGCGATATGATACGGGTGATCACGGATTCGGTAGCGGGAATCCCCGCTTCTGTTTGCGAAGAGTATGGCATCGAGGTGGTTTCGCTCTTCGTGAACAGCAAGGATGAGGAGTTCATCGATGCTGAGATGGATGTTGAGGAGTTCTACCGCAACATCTACGACATGATCGACGACATCCCGAAATCGAGCCAGCCATCGCAAAGCACGTTCATAGAGCTCTTCACCGATGCCGCTGAAGCGGGCGATGAGGTTATCGGCATATTCATCAGCTCGAAGCTCTCCGGAACGATAAACGGGGCCCTGCAGGCTGCTCGAAGCGTGGTGGCGAATCATGCGAGCTTCCGGTTCTGCCTGATCGACTCGTGCAGCTGCGGCTTCGACGAGGCCTATGGTGTGTTTGCAGCGGTAGCTGCACGCGATGCGGGATGCACCTTGAAGGAATGCGAGCAGCAAGTGCTCGAATCGATCAGCTCCTCGCATATCGTGTTCGTGCCCGAATCCTTGCGGTTCTTGAAGGCGGGAGGGCGCATAGGCAAGGCATCGGCGCTTTTGGGCTCGGCGCTCAAGCTGTTGCCGATCATCTTGGTAACCGACGGCGAAGTGAATGTGATCGCCAAGGTGCGCACGTTCAAGAAGGCGCTCGTCGCTCTATTCGAGAGGTTCTCTCGAGACGTCGAAGAGCATGGCTTGCGCAATGTGGTGGTGCAGTTCATCGGCGATTCTGCACCTGCTCGCGCTTGGGCCAAGGAGGTAATCGAGCCCTTCTGCGGACACCCGGTGCCCGTTATGCCGGTGAGCCCTGTTATCGGCCTGCACGTGGGGCCGGCAGTGGGAATATCCTATGAGTGCAAGGAACCGTTTTCGGATAAGATAACACCCGGTTTCGACATCCCGGTGTTCTGCGCTTAGGGGCGCAGGAAGGGAGTGGGGGAAAGGACATGCCATGGCATCCATCCGTTGCAATCTGATCATAGATTCATGCTGCGACCTACCTCGTGATGTGATCGAGCAGGAGGGCGTCGAGCTTTTGGAGTTCCCCTATTTCATGGATGGTGAAGAGTATCTCGACGACATGTTCGAATCCGTCAAGCCGCGCGAGTTCTACGGGAAGATGCGCAAGGGTGCGGAGTGCTCCACGGCGCAAATCCAATACCTCACCATCGAGCGTGCGCTCAAGAACGCCATCGAGAGCGGAGTGCCCACGGTTTACCTGGCCTTTTCCAGTGGGCTGTCGGGTACGTGCGAGACGGCGCAGACCATATTGGAGCAGTTGAAAATCGTGCATCCGAACGCGGAAGTGTATGTGGTGGACACGAAACTGGCCTCCATTGCCGAGGGCGTGCTGGTGTACGAAGCCATGAATCAGCGCTCGCGCGGCTTGACGGCCGAGGAATTAGTGGAATGGGCGAACGAGGCGCGCTTCTTCGTGAATGAGATATTCACGGTGGACAAGCTGGAATGGCTGAAGAAGGGTGGTCGCATCCCGGCTTCGGTGGCCTTCGCTGGCTCTAAGCTCGACATCAAGCCAGTGCTCGATATCACGCTGGATGGCACGTTGTCGCTTGCGGGCGTGGCGCGTGGCCGCAAGAAGGGCTTGCGACAGCTCGTGGATTTCTATGATAGCCACGCAACTGCCATCGGTACGGGAACCTACATGGTGGTGGGCAACGCCGATTGTCCCAAGGACGCCGAGAAGGTCAAGGAGATGCTTCTGAAGGTGGACCCGACGCTGCTGTTTCTCGATACCTCGATCGGTCCTGTGATCGGCAGCCATGTGGGGCCAGGAATGGTTGCCATCTCCTTCTTTGGTCGCGACGAGCGCGAGCAACTCTCCGTTTCCGACCGCATTGCCAAGAAGATCCGCCGAAACGACGACTAAGCCTAAGGGCATGGGGAGGCTGCAATGACGAAGCGATACGCGTATCTAGGCGATGAGGCCATCGGCAGCTACGTCCATGAACAGCTGGGCCAATGCGGATACAGCCAGGTTGCAGCACCGGCGGAAGCCGACGTGGTATTCGTGTATTGCTTCCATTCAGGCGCTATAGAAGATTACTACTTCGACGACGAGGGTTTGATCAAGGTAGCCACGCCCCAAACGCTGCTCGTGGACCTTTCGCCCTCAACGGTGGCGCTCGCTCGCGAGCTTTCGGCCATTGCCATGGTGAACGACATCCGCAGCGTGGAGGCGCCGTTGTGCTTATCGGACCCGCTTGCCGATGAAGTGCTGAGCAAAGAGAACCTCTTCTGCTACTTGGGCGGTGACGCAACGGAGTGCGATGAGGCGCGCGAGCATATGGGCGCTCTTTGCTCAAATGTGGTGATTACGGGCGATTGCGCGTCTGCTCAGCTGGCGAAGGCCATGCATACCAACCGTCAGGTGTCGCGCATCATAGCTTCCATCGAGGAATTGGCACTCTACTCCGCTTGCAAAGAGGCTCGCTTTGCCGATCTTGCAGGGCAGCTGCCAGCCTTCTTGCATGACGACATCTTGGAGCAGGTCGAGCGAAGCCGTGCTGCGAAGCGCTATGGGGATGGCGCTCCGTGCGCGTTTCTCATGGCGGATGTGCTCGCTGCTATGGCCACCTCCGATGACGCGGGCATCATACTGCCCCAATTGGAGGCTTCGCAGCACATCTTGGAGCTTTTCGGCTTGATTGGTGGAGCCGACTTGGGCGTTGCTGCGCTCGTGCTTCTGTATGGTGACGAGGAAGCTGGAGCCGATGCTGGCTTGGATTGGGCGCGCGCAGCCGAGATCTATGCGCAATACGAGCAAGGCGCCTTCGAAGGCAGCGATGAGGACGAGGGCTACGACGATTTCGACCTTGGCGATGGAATCGATTACCACTCCAATTGATGCATGCTGCCTGTGCCCGCGCGCGTGCGGCGTGAATCGGGCTGCAGGTGAGCGCGGCTATTGCGGTGCGGGAGCCGTGCCCGTGGTGGCGCGGGCTGCGCTGCATTTCTGGGAAGAGCCACCTATCTCGGGCGAATCGGGAAGCGGAACCATCTTCTTCTCGAATTGCTCCTTACGCTGCTGCTATTGTCAGAATGCCCAGTTGGCGCAAGGGTTGGCGGGGCGCGAAGTAGGCGTTGAAGAGCTGGCTGACCTCTGTCTCGACTTGCAGCGCCAAGGCGCGCTCAACGTGAATCTCGTCACGCCTACGCACTATTCGCCCTCGATTGCCCAGGCCGTTGGCTGCGCACGCGCCAAAGGTCTTCGCATTCCCGTGCTATGGAACACCTCAGGATACGAATTGCCCGAGGTTATCGAAGACCTCAGTGGCACTGTTGATGCGTATCTCACAGACTTCAAATATGCCGATGCCCAATTGGCCAAGCGCTACTCCCATGCACCCGACTATCCACAAGTGGCACTTGCTGCCATTCGCAGAATGCGGGAATGCGCTGGTACGGTGCGCTATCGCACGATAGCAGGGCAGGAATGCTTGAGCGAGGGAGTGGTGGTACGCCATTTGCTATTGCCTGGCGCTTTAGAGCACTCCAAGCGTGCTATAGACATGCTCTTCGCAGAATTCGGAAACGACGTGAGCTATTCCCTTATGAACCAATACACGCCCGTGCTGAGCGACGTAGCCGCACGCGAGTATCCAGAGCTGAGAGTAAAACCTTCGCTAGAAGAATACGAGCAGCTGCTCGACTATGCAGATTCGCTCGGGCTTGAAGATTACTTTTGGCAACAAGGCGACGCATGCCAAGAAAGCTTCATTCCCGAATGGGACTTCGAGTAAAGGGCATCGTCGCGCATCCCTCCTCAACGCGTACGGCAGCCATCAAGAGGAGCCTTCGCTTTCACTCCTCGGTCGCTTCGCTCCCTGCGGGGGTTGAAAGCTCCGGCTCCTCATTATGGCGATGCATGATTCGCGCTTGCCCTGCTTCGATGTGACATGGCTATTTCTGGAGCGCTAAAGCGCAGGCGCTTGCGCCGAGGCGCTTGGCGGCGAAGCTTTAGCCATGCGCATCAGGATAGGGCAAGCGCGCTAACGCTTCCGGATGAAGCAACGTAAAGCGATGCTTGACAGCGAACGGATGTTTGCGTAATCTGTTCGAAACGAAACGAACAGGTGTTTGCATGGATATCATTCGAAAGCTGGAGATTCTCTCCGATGCGGCGAAATACGATGTGGCCTGCACGTCGTCGGGTATCGAGCGTGGTGCCGTGAAGGGGAAGCTCGGTAGCACGACTACAGCGGGTTGTTGTCACAGCTTCACGCCCGATGGACGCTGCGTCACGCTGCTTAAGGTTCTCATGACCAATGCCTGCGCCTACGATTGCGCATATTGCTCGAGTCGTTGCTCGAATGAAGCGCCGCGTGCGGCTTTTACGCCGCAGGAGCTCGCCGACCTCACCATTGGGTTCTATCGTCGCAACTACATAGAGGGGCTCTTCTTGAGCTCGGGCGTGTTGAATACGCCCGACTACACTACCGAGCGCATGATTGAGACCTTCGAGATCCTTCGTCATGCCTATGGCTTTCGCGGGTACATACATGCCAAAACGGTTCCCGGAACATCACCAGAGCTCATCGATAAGATGGGGTTGCTCGTCGACAGGCTCTCGGTCAATCTCGAGTTGCCCTCGCAGCAAAGCCTTATGAGGCTTGCCCCACAAAAAGGGCGCGAGCAGATACTCCTTCCCATGAGGCGCATTGCCGAGCGCATCGCCGAGAGCACCGAGGAGCGCGTTCTTAGCGCGCGCAAGCAAGTTTACTTGCCAACTGGCAAGTGCAAGATCGATCGACGCGGCCCGTTCGCGCCTGCCGGGCAATCGACGCAGATGATCATCGGCGCCTCACCTGAAAGCGACTTCCAGATTCTTTCGCTCAGCAAGGCTCTCTATCAGAAGCTCAACATGAAACGCGTGTTCTTCAGCGCCTACATTCCCGTGAACGATGATGCCCGGCTGCCAAAGACCGACTTCGTTCCCTTGGATCGCGAGCATCGTCTTTACCAGGCAGATTGGCTCATGCGATTCTATGGCTTCGATGCCGACGAGCTCATCGACCAATCCGAACCGTTTCTCGATCTGGGAGTCGACCCGAAGGCAAGTTGGGCGCTTCGCCACCTCGATCAGTTTCCCGTCGAGGTGAACTCCGCCGCTTATGAGATGCTTCTGCGCGTGCCCGGCATCGGCGTGAAGGGAGCGCGTCGCATCCTACGTGCTCGAAAACATGCTACCTTGCGCGAAGATGATGTTCGCAAGCTGGGAATAACCATGAAGCGAGCGCGCTACTTCATAACTTGCAATGGCGCTTATGCCGGAGCGGGCGTGGAGTTCTCGCCACAAGGGTTAAGGGCATGCTTGGAGAAGCGAATCGACGGCGGTGCGCACGGGCGGCGCGCTGGCAGGGTTCTAGAGAATCAGCTTTCTCTCTTCCCTGAGCAGCAGACCTTTGCAGGAGAGCTAGCTCCCCGGCCCGTATACGAACCGGGCAGCCAAAGCGATCTTGGGCGTTGCGTTCTCGAAGCCCGGCAGGAGCCCTTGGCGCTCGAGGGTGCTTTAGGAGATGCCGTCTCCCTTGCATGGAGCCAGCCCTTGGGTAGGGAGGCGGTTGCGTGATGGGTGACGAGTTGCTGTTAAATGGTGCAAGCGAGCTCGGAAGTCTCGCCGCTAGTGAGGGAGGCCGCTTCTTCGTCGAGCAAACTGGCCGCGACGTTGCCTACTTGCACGATGGGTCGTTTGAAGGTTTGCTCTCGGCGGTTTTCCTGGCCTTCGAACGCCATGAGATGCCGACGGACCTGATACCGTCAGCGCAATACGTTCCTCGGCTTGGGCAAGAGTCGCTTGAGGTCGATACCGACATCCAGCATGCGCTGCGCGTGCGCAAGGCGCTGACGCGAAAGGTAGGCTCGGATGCTTTCAGGGTGCTTATGCGCGCGTCTCTTTGTGACGACTACGACGTGGGCATGTCGATCCTCCGGTTCGTCGCCTATGCTATGGCATCTCCCATATCAGCACGCCGTAGGGGCATTCTGAACGACCTGTCTCATCCCGCGGTGAATCGTATCGAGCAGCTTCATGTTCGCGCCTGCAACGAAGCCGAGAAGATGCGCCAATTCATTCGATTCTCGCATTTGGAAAATGGTATCTGGTTCGCTCGCTGCAACCCGAACGTGTCGGTGATCCCTCTGGTAATGGGCCATTTCGCCGCGCGCTTCAACGACCAGCCCTTCATCATCTACGACGAGAATCATAAGCTCTCGGGCATCTATGACTGCCGCTCGTGGCAACTTGTGAGAGGGGAGGCTCATGAAACCGCATCCCATACCCCACAGGATTCCACGATGGTGGAAGCATGGCAAACCTTCTACGATTCGCTTTGCGTCGATGCGCGCTACAACCCCGAGCTTCGGCGCAAGTTCATGCCACAGCGCCTCTGGAAGAACTTGCCGGAAATGAAGCCAGCCGCGGCGAAGGCAGCAACGTGCTCGGCCGAGCATCTTGTTGGTCCTTGTGGTTAATGCTCAAACATCGGTCAGATGCTCTGCGATATGTCGTAGGGCGTGGTTTGGTACACGTAGTAGTTCAGCCAGTTGGTGTAGAGAAGCTGGGCGTGAGCGCGCCAGGTGGAAAGCGCGGCCCTTTTGGGGTTGTCGTCGGGGAAGTAGTTGGCTGGCATAGCGGTGGCACCGTCGAGCTTTAGGTCACGCTCGTATTCTTGGCCCAAGGTGCTCCGGTCGTATTCAGGATGACCGAAAACGAAGAAATTCTTGCTATCGGTGCTCTTCACGATGTAGACGCCCGCATCATTCGACCTTGCGATGATCTCGAGGTCGGGATGCGCCTCTATGTCCGCAGCATGAACTTCCGTGTAGCGGGAATGAGGTGCGAAGAAACGGTCGTCAAAGCCGCGCACGAGAGGCGATGTGGGCTTGACCACCTCATGCTCGAAAACGCCCGAGAGCTTGCAGGCAAGCTCGTGCTTCTGGATGCCGTAGTGATAGAAGATGCCAGCTTGGGCACCCCAGCAGATGTGCAGGGTTGAGTGAACGTGCGCCTTCGACCATTCCATGATGTCGCACAGCTCGTCCCAATAATCCACTTCCTGGAAATCGAGCCGTTCGACTGGTGCGCCGGTTATGATGAGGCCATCATAATAGTGCGCCTTCACCTGGTCGAACGTAGTGTAGAAGGCATCGAGGTGCTCGGCAGAGGTGTTCTTGGAATCGTAGCTGGCCGTTTTGAGCAGCTCGATGTCCACCTGCAGCGGCGTGTTCGCAAGCTTGCGCATGATCTGCGTCTCAGTGGTGATCTTCGTGGGCATCAGGTTCAAAAGCAGCAGCTTGAGGGGTCTGATGTCTTGATGAAGAGCTCGATTCTCGGTCATGACGAAGATGTTCTCCTGCTCGAGCTCACGTGCTGCAGGAAGCGAGTCGGGTATGCGGATGGGCATGGCACTCCAATCTGGCTTTGTCTGTCGATGGGCCCCAGGTGGACCCGATGAGTTGTAGAATTGTGCAGTCAATCATACGTCAAGCGCGTCAAGCCGAACAAGGCGCGTGGCAATAGGCAATGTGCATCGAGGTGAGAGGGACCTATGAGCGAAGTCGATCAACCATGGGAATCGTTGGATACCGCCTGCGTGCAAGCGGGCTATCGTCCCAGCGGGGGAGACCCACGCCAGATTCCCATCTACCAGAACACCACATGGAAGTACGATTCGAGCGAGCATATGGGAAGGTTGTTCGACCTCGAGGAAGAGGGCTACTTCTACTCGCGCCTGCAAAACCCCACCAACGATGCAGTAGCGGCGAAGATCGCCACGCTCGAAGGAGGCACGGCTGCTATGCTCACCTCGTCGGGGCAGGCGGCAAACTTCTTCGCGGCTTTCAACATCTGCGGGGCGGGCGATCATCTCATCTCCAGCTCATCGATCTATGGCGGCACGTTCAATTTGTTCGCCCACACGATGCGTCGCATGGGAGTGGAGTGCACGTTCGTGGATCCCGCGTGCTCGCGCGAAGAGCTGCGTGCGGCGTTTCAGCCCAATACCAAGCTTGTGTTCGGAGAGGTCATTGCGAACCCGGCCTTGCGCGTGCTTGACATTCAGAAATTTGCTGAGGTGGCTCATGAGAATGGTGTGCCGCTGATCGTGGACAACACGTTTCCCACGCCGGTTCTTTGCCAACCGATTGAATGGGGCGCCGATATCGTCACTCATTCGACGACCAAGTACATGGATGGCCATGCAGCCACCATCGGGGGTGCCATCGTGGATGGCGGTACGTTCGATTGGCGTGCCCATGCGGACAAGTTCCCAGGGCTTTGCGAACCGGATGAGAGCTATCACGGCGTGGTATACGCCGAGCGCTTCGGCAAGGAAGGCGCCTTCATCACCAAGGCCACCTCTCAGCTGATGCGCGATCTGGGAGCGGTGCAATCTCCCCAAAGCGCGTTTCTCGTCAACCTGGGCTTGGAGAGCCTGCATTTGCGCATGCGGCGTCATGCCAGCAATGCCCTGCGTGTGGCCGAGTTCCTGCAGCAGCATCCGAAGGTGGCGTGGGTCAAGCACCCTTCGCTTCCAGGCGATGCCGACTACGAGCTTGCCTGCAAGTATCTGCCCGAGGGTTCGTGCGGCGTGGTGAGCTTCGGCATCAAGGGCGGTCGCGAAGGAGCCAACGACTTCATGCGCCGTTTGAAACTGGCGCAGATCGCAACGCATGTGGCCGATGCGCGCACGTGCGTGCTGCATCCTGCCAATTCGACGCATCGCCAGATGAATGACGAGGAGCTGGTGGCTGCGGGCGTATCGCCCGATCTCGTGCGCCTCTCGTGCGGCATAGAAGACTCGAACGACTTGATAGCCGACTTGAGCCAAGCGCTCGAGGGGTAGGGCGCTTGATGTGCGCAAGCAAGCTTGAGGCAACGTTGCATGAACTGGATCGCGCGAATCGAAAACTTCGGCCAATCGAGTAGGGCAATCGGGTAGAATAGACGAACTGTGCGCCAGCGTGGCTCAACGGTAGAGCAACTGATTTGTAATCAGTGGGTTGCGGGTTCGATTCCTGTCGCTGGCTCCAGGAAACCCATGGCCATCCGCATCAAGCGGGTGGCCTTTTGGTTTCTTTGCGAGCGCGCTCTTGCTTTGCTTCGCACTCAAGCATGGCGAAAGTCCCTAACGGTTCCCTTGCAGCCTGCGCTCTGATGCGTCTGAGCGTTGTAGGATTCGCTATCATGGAGCCATTGCGAAGCGAAGGAGGCAATCATGCCAACCAAGGTCGTCATAGAGCCAGGAATCTGCAAGCTGGGCACTTCCGTCGTGGCTACGGCAATCGACGAGGATACCGTGCAGATAGTGGTGAAGAGCGCGTGCGACTCCATCAACAACATGATCGAGGAGCTCGGCGATACCTACGACACGTTCGAAACCTGCTTGGTGAAGCCTGGGCAAGGGCCCTTCTACGAATATGCCCAGCAGAAGTTCCCGGTGCATGTGTCGTGCCCGGCGATCAACGGCATCCTGAAGGCCATGGAGGTCGAGGGCAAGCTTGCCCTTCCCTTGGATGCCTCGATACGATTCGTCAACGCGGACTAGCTTCGTCGAATCTGGCATCTTGGCCCCACTGCAAGGTCTCGCTCGCTTGCGTTGCACCCGGAGGTGCGCGCATCGCGGCCTTAAAGCCCGAGCTTTCTTGCCACGGATGGGAATAGTGCCAAGTTGGAGTGGGGCAGGGCCTTCGCAGCCGTCATGGCGTGGAGGAAGTTCTCTATCTCGCCGTATTGGATGTAGGTCATGCGCTCAAGGATGTCGGGTAGCTGGTCGATAAGCGTGGGATCGCGCAGAACGTCGGTGGCGCCTTCTAGCGAGGCATTGCCCACGTTCACGATGCGGTTGCGCTCTATGTCGGGGTACATGCCGATGGCGATGGCCGATTCCTTCGACACGTGCTTGCCAAAGGCGCCTGCCACGTAGAAGCGCCCGAGGTCGCTGAGCGTAAGCCCGCATTGCTCCAGCATCACGTCTACCATCGTGAAGGCCGCCGCCTTGGTGGCGATGATCTCGCGGATGTCCGTCTGGGTGAAATCGAGGCCGTGTTGGTTGCCCAGGGCATCGATGCCTTCGGCGTAGCGCACAGCGAACTCGCCTTGCGTTCCGGCCTCCTCGCTGCCCTCGATGTAGTGGATCAGCGGGCTTCTTTCGGGCATCAGAGTACCGCGAATGTCCACCCAGCCGTTCAAGAGCAGCTGTGCGAGCAGATCTACGATGCCCGAGCCGCAGATGCCCTTTGCGGGCGCATTTGCTATGGTGCGCGCAACTATGCGCTCACCTTCGATGCGCACTTGGTCCACAGCGCCTGGCTCGGCGCGCATGCCGGTGGAGACCGATGCACCTTCGAGGGCCGGGCCGGCGGCACCTGCACCGCACAGCATGAATTCCCTGTTGCCGATTACCAGCTCGCCGTTGGTGCCGATGTCGAAGAAAGCATCGATCTGCTCCGAGGCATACAGCCCCGTGTGCAGCACGCCTGCTATTACGTCCCCACCTAGATAGTTCGACTTGCAGGGGAAGATGAACATATCGCAATCAATCGGTAGGCCCAGGCTTCGTGCCGACACAAAGCCTGGCTCTTTGACTTTGGGCTCATAGGGCGCGCTGAACAGGCAGAACGCATCGAGCCCGAGCAAGAAGTGCATCATGGTGGTGTTCGCGCCCAGCGCCATGGCTTTGCAGCGCGAAAGCGCTACGTCTTCAAGACGAGCAAGCTCGCCGCAAACCTCGGAAATGCTCTCTAGCGCAGCTTGCTGCATTTGCTGCAGGTGCTCGGGGCTCTCGTAGCAGTAGAAGATGCGCGTGAGTATGTCGGTTCCGAATTCAACTTGGCGGTTGGTGGTGCTTTGCTCGCGCAGGCATTCGCCTGTTGCAAGGTTGATGAGGCGACCGGCAACGGTGGTAGAGCCAAGGTCGATGGCAATGCCCAGATCGTCTTGTTGCTCAGAGTCGAATCCGTCGTTTTCGAAACCCATCTCATGCACCTTTCTGTGCAATGCGCATATCGAAGGCAAGCCTAGCATAGCGAATGCATCTGAATGGCGTTTTACCTCTTGATTCAACCCTACGGCTTCCGCTTTGCCAATTGTTAACAATCAGTAGCCCACTTTATGCCTATAATCCGAGAGCTTGCTGCTTTAGTGCGATGGAGCGCATGAAGGCGAGCCTGCGTAGCTAAAGCGCACGATTACGCGATTACATTAGAGGGGATAAGCGCATGGAACAGTTTCAAGAGATAGTATCGCTCATCGATGGTTGGGTTTGGGGCGTTCCCATGCTCGTGCTTCTGCTGGGATCCCACATCTACCTCACCATCCGAACGGGCTTCATCCAGCGCAAGCTGCCAACGGCCATCAAGCTATCGGTAACGAAGGACCCTGATGCTCCAGGCGACATCAGCCAGTTCGGGGCGCTGTGCACTGCTCTTTCGGCAACGATTGGCACGGGCAACATCGTAGGCGTGGGCACGGCCATCTTGGCAGGCGGCCCCGGGGCTGTGTTCTGGATGTGGATAACGGGCGTGTTCGGCATCGCCACCAAGTACTCCGAGACGTTCGCTGCGGTGAAGTATCGCGTGAAGGACCATAGCGGCAACATGCTGGGCGGCGCGATGTACGCTTGGAGCCGCGCTTTCCAGCGCAAGGATGGCTCGGTGCCCTGGTGGGCGCTTCTGGGCGCGGGCGCATTTGCCTTGTTCGCGGCCATCGCATCGTTCGGCATTGGGTCGGCTGTGCAATCGAATGCCCTCACCGGCGTCATCGTGCGCAGCGCCCCGGGAATACCCACGTGGGCTATTGGCTTGGCAGTGGTCATCCTGGTTTCCATCGTCATCTTCGGCGGCGTGAAGGTGATCAGTCGCGTATGCGAGAAGCTGGTGCCGTTCATGGCCATCGCCTACATTTGGGGTTGCGTGGTTATCCTTGGCATGAACTGGGAGAACGTTTGGCCAGCGCTGTGCATGATCGTGCAGAATGCCTTCACTCCCGATGCCGCCTTCGGTGGTGCGCTGGGCATCACGTTGGCGAAGGCAATGCAGTTCGGCTGCGCACGCGGCCTGTTCTCCAACGAGAGCGGCCTGGGCTCGGCGCCCATCGTGGCCTCTGCTGCCGCTACGCGCAATCCGGCTCGCCAAGCACTCGTTTCCATGACGGGCACGTTCTGGGATACGGTCATCATCTGCTTGCTCACGGGATTGGTGCTCGTTTCCACGATGATCGGCAGCCCCGAGCTCATGCAAGACGTCTTGGCTGGCAACCTCTCAGCAGGCAGCGACCTCACCTACGAGGCGTTCGGCATGATTCCCTACGTGGGTACGCCCATCCTGGTGTTGGGCATGATGCTGTTCTCGTACTCGACCATCCTGGGCTGGTCCTACTACGGCAACCGCTGCATCACCTATCTGTTCGGCAAGCGCGCAATCCGCCCGTACCAAGTGGTGTACGTGCTGGTTGCCTTCTTGGGCGCCATCGGCGTTGGTGGCGTGGTATGGGATATCTCGGATATCACTAACGCGCTTATGGCGGTTCCTAACATCATCGTGGTGCTGCTGCTCTCGGGCATGATTGCGCGCGAGACGAAGCATTATGTCTACGAGCGCAATCTCGACGAGAAGGACGATGCTCCCATCCCTGTTCTCGAGAGCAAGTGACGCCTTCTTTGAATTGGGCATGAGGCCTTGCTCCTGCGCTACAATGATGCAAATGCGCAAGGAGGGAGGCCCCATGGAGGAATACAAGCGAGAATTCATCGAGTTCATGGTGAGCTCGGATGTGCTCAAGTTCGGCGACTTCACGTTGAAGAGCGGACGCAAGTCGCCTTTCTTCATGAACGCAGGCGCCTATACCACAGGCGAGCAGCTCCATCGCTTGGGCCTGTATTATGCGCAGGCGATCAACGACAACTTCGGGCTCGATTTCGACATCGTCTTCGGGCCTGCCTACAAGGGCATACCGCTTTCGGTCGTCACCGCCATGGCCATCCACGAGCTGTATGGCAAGGAAGTGCGGTACTGCTCAAATCGCAAGGAAGTCAAGGATCACGGCGATAGCGGCATCTTGCTCGGAAGCGATCTGCACGATGGCGATCGTGTGGTAATGGTGGAAGATGTCACGACTTCGGGCAAGTCAATCGAGGAAACCTATCCCATCTTGAAGGGCCAAGCGAACGTAGACATCGTTGGTCTCATGGTGTCGCTCAACCGCCAGGAAGTGGGGAAGGGGGGCGTGCAATGCGCCCTCGACGAGGTCAGCGAGCTTTACGGCTTTCCCACGGCGGCTATCGTGTCGATGGGTGAAGTGGCGCAATACCTCCATAACCGGGAGGTTTGCGGGCGCGTGGTGATAGACGACGAGCTGATGGCAGCAATCGGCGCCTACTACGAGCTCTATGGTGCACGCTGAGCAAGCAGGCTAGCATTGGCGGATCTTCCCAACATGGCAGTGCAGCGGCCTTATGTCGGCATCTTCGATTCGGGTGCTGGTGGTATCAGCGTGCTCGGTGCGATGCTGCGGGAATTGCCGAGCGAGGATTTCCGCTATTTCGGAGATAGCGCCCATACGCCCTATGGCGAGAAGTCGGGCGAGTGGGTGGTGGAGCGTTCGATGCAGATAGCTCGGGCCTTTGTCGATTCTGGCGCGAAGGCGCTGGTGATCGCCTGCAACACCGCAACGGCGGTAGCTGCCGACGAGCTGCGCCGTGCGTTTCCCACCATGCCCATCGTGGGCATCGAGCCCGCGTTGAAGCCGGCCACGCAAGCGCCGGGGATGCGGCGCATTCTGGTGATGGCAACGCCCATCACGCTGCACCAGGATAAATACCACAAGCTGGAGCGGGAATGGAGTGGCGAGTGCTTGGTCGATTCTGTCGAATGCCCAGGGCTTGCCGCACGCATCGAGCAGGGCAACTTGCACGATGCCGACTTGCTTCAGCAGGTTGAATGCTTGGTTGGAGACTACCGGGGCGATGTGGACGGCGTGGTGCTCGGCTGCACGCATTATGCGTTCATTGCGCCCGTCATCCGCCAGGTTCTGGGCGATGTGGCGCTCTTCGACGGGGCTTATGGCACGGCGCGCCAACTACGGCGCAGGCTTGAAGAAGCCGACCTTCTCGCATCGGCGCAGGAAGGCGGCAATGTGCAGTTCGAAACGAGCGGCCCTTGCGAGGACACGCTCAAGCTTTACGAGGAATTCTTCGCCCTGGCGTCGCAAGGCAATCCGCTGGACGCTTTGGGCGGCACGCGCGGAAGGACGAGAGCATGATCGACATCCCAAGCCCCGCAGTTGCCGTGGTAGGACGGCATAATTCGGGAAAGACCACGCTGGTTTGCAAGGTGATAGCCGAGCTGGTGGCACGCGGCAACGACGTAGGCAGCGTGAAGCATCACCATCACGGCAATTTCGAGATAGACGTTCCTGGGAAGGATTCCTATCGGCACCGCGAGGCGGGCGCCTCGGAGACGGTTATCGCGTCACCCGGGTTGGTGGCTCGCATAAAGACCATACATGAGGAACTCGAATGCGCGCAGATCGTGGCTACGATGCCAGGCCACGATATCGTGATAGTTGAGGGATATCGCAAGAGCGGCCTTCCCACCATAGAGGTGATGCGCGCTGCGAATGCGTCTGATTCGAACGTGGCTAGAGCTTTCTTGGAGGGCGCGCGAAGCGGTGCGTCGCTGGGCACCGACTTCGTTCAGGAGTCGCGCGGCGAGTACGCCTTCGTCTTGGATGCCGACGTGCAGTCGCGCATGCCAACGTCGAGCACCATTGCCATCGTAAGCGACATACCCGAGGCCATAGAGGCAGCGGGCATCTACGGCATTCCCGTCTTCGCTCTGGATGATGTTTCCTCGATATGCGATTACCTCGAGGCGTCGTTCTTGCGTCCGAAGATATCGGTGGTCATACAGGCTGGTGGCGAGAGCCGTCGCATGGGGCAGAGCAAGGCGCTGGTGCCATTCGACGGGCGCCCGCTGATATGCCGACTCATCGACCGTCTTTCTCCGGTGGCCGACGAGCTCATCATAACGACGAACGAGGCCGACAAGCTCTCGTTCCTCGATGAGCTCTATCCCGAACTTGGGATACGGCTCGTCCCTGACCTCCACGATGATCGTGGCGCGCTACCCGGGCTGCATACGGCCTTGAGCGCGGCAACTTACGATTACGTGGCGGTGGTGGCGTGCGACATGCTGTTCGCGTCGCCGCGTCTGGTGGTGGCGGAAGCCACGGCCATGAAGGAGTCGGGTGCAGCCATAGTGGTCCCGGTGAACAAGCATGGCTTCGAGCCCTTCCATGCCATGTATCGGCGCGAGGCATGCCTTCCAGCAATCGAGGACATGCTCGCGCGCGGCGACAAGCGCGCCCAGGCATTCTTCGATTCGGTCGACGTGCGTCATTTCACACAGGCAGAGGTGCTGCTCGCTGAACCCATGGGTGGCTGCTTCGCCAATGCGAACACGCCTGATGAGCTGCGTGCTTGGGAAGACGCTTTGATGGAGATCTGAGCTTAGGGGCACTCATGGGCATGTTGAACCTCAACGACATCACCACCATTGCCGAGTCGCTCAACAGGCCAGCGTTGGCGATCACGCAGCCACGTTGCGTGCGCGTGCGCAACAGGAATGCCTCATGTGGGCGCTGCATCGACGCGTGCGAAGCCGGATCATTGCAGGTGGTGGATAACGCACTTGAGCTTACGCTGTCGCTGTGCGTGAATTGCGGAGCATGCGCTGCCGTGTGCCCCACCGAGGCGATGCTCATGTTGGAGCCCAAGCGAACGCAACTAGCAAGCGACCTTGAAGCTTTGCGGGTTTACTATGCGCGCACACGCGATTTGCAAGATAAGCCGCTGGTGATTGCCTGCGCGCGTCAGCTCTCTCGTTTCGAAGGGATGCAAGAGCGCGTGGTGGGCGTGCCGTGCCTTGCGCACATGGATGTGCCACTTCTGCTCGATGCGGTGACCAAGCACCCTGCAGGCGTTTTGCTGGTTGACGGGAATTGCGCCACGTGCAAGCTTGGGTGGTGCAGCGAACGAATGGACGCGGTAGTGGGGGAGTCGTGCGCTCTTACGGAAGCTGCGTTGGGTGGTCGGAGCAGCGGCGAGATGACCGTCAAGCGAGCATCGCAGATGCCATCGCATGTGCAGCGCAAAACGGGAGAAGAGGAATTCGATAGCACGAAGCGAAGCTTCTTCTCGAACGCTGCCGACGAGATGAAGCTCACGGTGCTCTCGGCCGCGCGCACCACTCTCGAGGAGAAGCTCGGCGGTAACCAGAAGAGCATCGCCGAACAGCTAAAGGTGAAGGAGAACGGTTCGCTTCCGCAATACCCGATGCCCCAGCACATGGAGGCGCTCGACGCGCTCGATTCACTGGAGCCTGCACCCGATGCGCAGTTCGACTCGCCTTTGTTCGCGCTGATTGACATCGAAACCGAGCGCTGCAATGCTTGCGGCATGTGCGCTACCTTCTGCCCGACTGGCGCCATTTCGCGTGGTGCTTCATTGCCTGGCACGCGCACGGTATCGCGCCTCGATTTCTTGCCTTGCGATTGCGTGGCCTGTGGGCTTTGCGAGGACGTGTGCCTGAAGAAGTGCTTGCACCTGCGCCACGACGTCACTGCTGAGGAGCTCTTCTCGCTTGATCCTCTTCAGTTCGAACTTGGAGCAAATGCGTCAAAGCGCACACTGCCTTTTGCCTGAGTTTAGTAAATGATGCCCGACTTTGATGCGCACAGCTAAAGCTTCGCCGCCAAGCGTTACGGCGAAATCTTTAACCAACCAGTTGTTTTTACCAACCTAATCCAGATTTCACCTACGCTTGTGCGCTCCAGAAATAGCTGTGTCACATCAAAGTCGGGCATCTCAAAAAAATGAAAAGCGACTGAGCGAAGAGTCGTAGTTTTAACCCCCGCCGGGAGCGCAGCGACCGAGGAGTAAAACGAAGACCCTTCGCTCAGGCATTGTTGCTGGCGCTTCATGGTGCGCATGTGCGGGAAAGGTGTGCTATACTCCGAATGCTTTATTACAGTAAAGCATTAGATGGCTGGAGACTGCTGACAAGGTTGTTCTCCAGAGCGAAAAGGAGAGGGATCAATGAAGAAGTTGAAGGTTCTGGGAATCGCGGCTTGCGCATTGGCGCTTGCTGCCTTCGTGTTGGCAGGCTGCTCGGGCCAGAGCGCATCGAAGCCTGCTGAGTCGAATAACAACGCAAGCAACGAACCTGCTGAAGAGACGTTCAAGCTCATCGTTGGGTTCGATCAGGAGTTTCCGCCCTATGGCTACATCGGCGATGACGGCCAATTCGCTGGCGTTGACCTCGACCTCGCCAAAGAGGTTGCCGCTTACAACAACTGGGAGATAGAGCTTCTGCCCATCGACTGGGACTCGAAGGATGCCATGCTCGATGCCGGCACTATCAACTGCATCTGGAACGGCTTCACCATGGAAGGCCGCGAAACCGATTACACTTTCAGCGAGCCTTACATGCTGAACAGCCAGGTGCTGGTGACCAAGGCGGGAAGCGAGATTACCTCCATCGAGGATTGCGTGGGCAAGGTTGTGATGACCCAGACTGGCAGTGCAGGCTTGGATTGCCTGAACTCCGATGACTACGCAGCCATCACGGCGAACTTCGCCGGCGGCGAGCCGCAGACCTTGGCAGATTACAACAACATCTTCATGCAGCTCGATTCGGGCATGGTGGATGCGGTGGTATGCGACTCCTCGTACTATGCAGTGCAGAACCTGGCCAACCCTGATAAGTACGTGATTGCTCAGGAGCTGTTGAACGAGCATTTCGCCGTGGGCTTCAAGAAGGGCGAGGACGAGCTTGCCAAGACGGTGAGCGATACCTTGAAGACGCTCTATGGCAACGGCACCGTTGCCACCGTTCTCGAGAAGTACCCCGACATCGATCCCGACAACTGGATCCTCATCTAATAGAAATTCGAAAGCGCCTGTCCCTGCATAAGGGGGCAGGCGCTTTGCTGTGCTTGCGATAGAAAGCCGATGCGTGGAATTCGTTGACTTCATAAACTCGATAGGGCCTGTTCTGGGGCTTAATCCCGATAAGATGCAGTTCTCGGTGATCTTGGAGCTCATGGGCAGCGGGCTCGTTCTCACGGGGCAGATCTTCATCGTCACCCTGCTGGGCGCATTGCCCTTGGGCGTGCTCATAGCGCTTGGTCGCATGAGCCGTTTCAAGCCGCTGGCTTGGCTCATGCGCATCTACATCTCGTTCATGCGCGGAACGCCGCTCATGCTGCAGCTCATGGCCATCATGTTCGGTCCTTATTACTTGTTCGGCATGAGCCTGGATGCCAATTGGAAGTTCTGGGCATGCGATATCGGCTTCGTGCTGAACTATGCGGCCTACTTCGCGGAGATCTATCGCTCGGGCATCCAGTCCATACCGCCAGGCCAATACGAGGCAGCGCAGGTATTGGGCTACTCGCGCACCCAAACGTTCATGCGCATCGTGCTGCCGCAAGTCATAAAGCGCATACTGCCCGCCATGGGCAACGAGATCATCACCCTGGTGAAAGACACGTCGCTGGCTTTCGTGCTGGGCGTGATGGAGATGTTCTCCGAGGCCAAGGCCATTGCAGCATCTCAGGTGTCCATGGTGCCCTATATCATCGCAGCCCTTATATACTGGGCCTTCACTATTGTCGTGGAAGTCATCTTGAGCCGCGTCGAGAAGAAGCTGGATTACTACCATGACTGAGCAGAGCCAACATCTCGTCGACTTGTCCAACGCGCGCAAGAGCTTCGGAAGCACCGAGGTGCTCAAGAGCATCTCGCTTACGGTGGATCCCGGAGAGGTGCTTGCCATCATCGGTCCTTCGGGCGGAGGAAAATCGACTCTTTTGCGCTGCTGCACGCTGCTTGAGAAGCTCGACGGGGGAGCGCTTTCCTATGGCGATTGCACGGTGACGCGCGACGTCGACGGAGTTGCTGTTTACGGCAGCAAGGACGAGCTCGCTCGCGCCCGCGAGCATTTCGGGCTCGTTTTCCAGAACTTCAACCTGTTTCCTCATTACACCGTCATGCGGAATCTGGTGGACGCCCCCATTGCCGTGAAGAAGATGAGCAGGGAAGACGCCGAGCGCAAGGCGATCGGCTTGTTGGAGCGCATGGGGCTTGAGGGCAAGGAGAACATGGTGCCTTGCGAGCTTTCGGGCGGACAGCAGCAACGCGTTGCCATAGCCCGTGCGCTCATGCTCGATCCCGACGTGCTCTTCTTCGATGAGCCCACCAGCGCGCTCGACCCCGAGCTCACTAAAGGCGTGCTGCGCGTCATTCGGTCGCTTGCCGAAGAGCACATGACCATGGTCATCGTGACGCATGAGATGAAGTTCGCGCGCGACGTGGCCGACCATGTCATATTCATGGATGGCGGCGTAATCGTGGAGCAAGGCCGGGCTGCCGAGGTCATCGAGAATCCCCAGCACGAACGCACCAAGGCATTCCTCTTCACCGAAGAATGATGGCGCGCTCGCAAGCCATGCGGTTTCGGATCTTTCGGCGATTCGTGCCCACTCTGAGCTTGTTCACAATAGGTTTTCATTTGAGCTTAAATCGAGCTTAACCAATCTTACGCAGAGTTGACGTTATCGTCAGGTTCGTGGTCAGCGCTCCAATGCGTGCTATTGTCGTGCCAGTTCACAATAGCGAATCCGAATAGCAAAGGAGCGTTGTCATGACAGATTCGCCTTACAACGGCTACCAACCCTATGGACAGCCATCACAGCGGCCTGGGCAGCCTGATCAGCCTGAGCAAACCAATGGGCTAGAGCCCCAGCAGCAAGCATCGTACCAGCAGAGCTATGAGCAGCCGTCGCAGCAGCCTGGGCAGGGTCAGCCGGCACACAGCTTCGAGCATCGGGGCTATGGGCAGCAACCCGAGTCGCGCATCGAGCCGGTGATTCCCGCGTCTTCCGAATATGGGCAAGCGGCGCCTACTGCGAGCGTTTCTGGCACGCCGTCGCATGCAAGCACAGCGACGAGCTTCGAGGGCACGCAGACAGTGCCCCTGCATGCGCAGCACGAGGCCGTTGCTTCGCCGAGCCCTTACGGCAAGAAGAATGGCGCCAGTGGTGGCAAGACATTCCTCTTCGGGTTCCTGGGGGCGCTTCTGGCCTGCGTAGTATGCCTGGGAGGCTATGCGCTCATCTTCGGCGGCGGCAAGGGAGCAGCCAGCTCGACGTACATCGGCACGCAGGATAGCTCGATCATCGAGGCTACCGAAGAGGGCTCGACGCTTGCCGAGGCCGTGGCTGCGAAGGTGCTGCCTTCGGTCGTAGCCGTCTACAACTACCAAGACCAATCGTCTGCCAGCATGTATGGCCAGCGCAGTACCACATCGAGCGACCTGGTTGCCACGGGCATGGGCTCGGGTGTGGTGATCAGCGATGACGGCTACATAATCACCAACTATCATGTGGTAGATTCCGCGAAGGTGGTCACCGTTTCGTTCAATGGCGAGGAGCGTGATGCTAAGTACATCGGAGGCGACAGCAGCTCCGACATTGCCGTGATCAAGGTTGACGACGCCTCGGGCTTGAAAGCAGCCGATATCGGCGATTCCGACACGCTGCGCATCGGCGAGTGGGTTATGACGGTGGGTGCACCGCTCGGTCTCGAGCAGTCGGTGGCTACGGGCGTGGTCTCTGCCACCAATCGCTCCACCTACATGGATTCGTCGGCTTCTGATGGCTACAGCATGTACACGCAAACCACTCCCGAGTACACCTATTATCCGAACATGATCCAAACCGATGCCGTGATCAACCCCGGTAACTCGGGCGGTGCGCTCGTTGATGCTGACGGCAAGCTCATTGGCATCAACGCCATGATCTCGTCCTATTCCGGCGACTACGCTGGTGTTGGCTTCGCCATTCCGGTGAACTACGCTGTGGGCATCGCTACCGACGTGATCGCTGGCAAGACGCCCACCCATGCCATGCTGGGCGTATCCATCTCAACGGTGAACAGCCAAAACGCGCAACGCTACGGGTTCTCGGCCAAGGCAGGTGCATACATCAACGCCATTACGCCAGGTACGGGGGCCGCTGAGTCGGATCTGCGGGAAGGCGACATCATCACGGCCATCAACGGCCATGAGGTGAGCTCGGCTACCGACGTCACCCTGGAAGTGCGCTCGCACAATGTGGGCGATACCGTAAGCGTCACCGTTGATCGCAATGGTGCCGAGGAGAAAGTCGATGTGGTGTTGAGCTCCGATGAGCTCATCGCGAACAGCGCGCCGCAGCAAAACCAGCAGTCACCGAATGGCTCGGGTGGCACTGACGGCTCGAACGGCAACGGCTATTCGCGCGATGACATCGAGCGGTTCCTGAGGCTCTTCGGGTTCTAGGAATGAAAGGCTTGAGCCATCGAGCCCAAGCATCGAGCAAGCTTTCGGAAAAGCGGTCGCCCTGCGGCCGCTTTTCTCGTTGGGATGCGCAAAATCAGGTAATATGAATCAAGCATGTTCCCGATGAGAGGACGTCTATGTCTGAGGATTACAAGTACAAGCGCGTGCTCCTTAAGCTGTCGGGAGAGGCCCTTGCAGGTGATCAGGGCTACGGAATAGATCCGCGCGTGGTTGACGAGCTGGCCGAGCAGATTGCCGAGATAGTACACGACGGCGTGGAAGTTGCCATCGTGGTAGGTGGAGGCAACATCTTCCGCGGCTTGGCTGGGTCTGCCGAGGGCATGGATCGCGCCCAAGCCGACTACATCGGCATGCTGGCCACCGTGATGAACGCGCTTGCGCTCCAAGACGCCTTCGAGCGCCATGGCATAGTGAGCCGCGTGCAATCGGCCATCAACATGCTGCAGGTGTCCGAACCCTACATCCGCCGACGTGCCGAGCGCCATTTGGAGAAGGGCCGCGTGGTCATCTTGGCAGCCGGCACGGGCAATCCCTACTTCACCACCGATACCACTGCCGCCTTGCGCGCATGCGAGCTCGACGTGGATTGCCTCATGAAGGCTACGAAGGTCGATGGCGTCTACGACAGCGACCCCATGAAGAATCCCGACGCCAAGAAGTTCGACGAGATATCCTACATGGATGTCATCGCCAAGGAGCTGCATGTGATGGACACCACGGCAACATCGCTTTGCATGGATAACAACATGCCGATGATCGTGTTCGATCTAACCCGGCCTGGCAATATCGCTCGAGCGCTGAAGGGCGAGAACGTCGGCACCGTTGTGAAGTAGAGGGCGCGCAAGTCGAAAGGACCTATCATGGAAATCGAAGAGGCAATGCTAGCTGCAGAGGAGCGCATGGAGAAGGCAATCGACAGCCTTGCCAATGCCTTCGGCAGCGTTCGCACGGGGCGCGCCAATGCGAAGGTGCTCGACCGCATCACCGTTGAGTACTACGGGGCGCAAACGCCCATCAATCAAATTGCCGGCATCAAGTCGCCCGACGCCCATCTTCTGGTGATCGAGCCTTGGGACAAGGGCGCCCTCAAGGCCATCGAGAAGGCCATCCAAGAAAGCGACCTGGGCGTTTCGCCTTCGAACGACGGGGCGGTCATTCGCTTGCCCTTCCCGTCGCTCACCGAGGAGCGCCGCCGTGAGCTCGTGAAGCAGTGCAAGGGCTACGCCGAAGAAGCGCGCGTGGCTGTGCGCAATGCGCGTCGCGACGCGAACAGCGAACTTGCCAAGGCCCAGAAGGGCGGCGAGCTCACCGAAGATGATGTGCATTCTGGCGAGGCCAGCGTGCAGAAGCTCACGGATAGCTACATTGCCAAGGTTGACGACCTCTTCAAGAAGAAGGAAGAGGAAGTGATGGAGATCTAGGTTCCGCTGAGACGCCATCGGGCACCCTATCTCGTTGCTTCTCGCGAACGCAGCGCGTACCGAAGTACGATTGGTTCGCAAGGTACTACGAATTGGATATCGAATGACGTCTTAGCTGCCTTGGATCAACTTGCGAGATTAGGCAGCATTTGAACAAAAGCCTCGACGACATATACCCGCATCCACCTGTTGGGCTTGATCCAGCAAAGCTCGACCTAGCCCGCATTCCCCAACATGTGGCTGTCATCATGGACGGCAATGGCCGTTGGGCAAAGAAGCGCGCGCTCAACCGGCTGAAGGGCCACAAGGCGGGAATCGAAGCTGTTCGCGAGACCATTCGCGCGGCTTCCGATACGGGAGTGCGCTACCTCACCATCTACTCGTTCAGCACCGAGAACTGGAAGCGCCCAGAAGATGAGGTGCAAGGGCTCATGGAGCTCTTCGCGAACACCATGCTTGCCGAAGTTGATGGCTTGCACGAGGAGCATGTGCGCGTGAAGACCATCGGCGATTTGTCGCTTTTGCCTACGGAGACGCGCGAGGCATTCGAGGAGGCGTGGCAGAAGACGAAAGACAACGATGGCATGACGCTGGTGGTTGCCGTGAACTACGGTTCGCGACAGGAGATCTTGAACGCGGCGCAAGCACTCGTTGACGATGCGCTTGCAGCCGATAAGCACGGAGAGGCACCTTCGCCTGTGAGCGAAGAGGCATTCGAAGCTGTGCTCGACACAAGTGGCATACCCGACCCTGAGCTGCTCATCCGCACCAGCGGGGAACGGCGCCTGTCGAATTTCCTGCTATGGCAGCTGGCCTACACCGAGTTCGTGTCGTCTGAGGTGCTTTGGCCCGACTTCGACCGCTACGAGTTTCTGCGAGCGCTTCTTGAGTACCAAAGCCGCGACCGGCGATTCGGGGCGGTGTAGCCATGGAGCGCATCAACAGCGAAGACGAACCTCGAACGATCGGAGCGCCTCGGGAACTCCTCGAGAGCCAGGAGCGATTGCCGATCGATGCAGGGCCGGGGATTTCGCCAGCACCGAAGAAGACGACGCGCACGGGCGAGCCCAAGGAAACGTCGCAGCGCGGCTACCGCATGCGCGAGAAGGCATACGAGAAGACGCCCAATCGTTTCAAGAACGCCAGCTCCTTTCAGGTGCGTCTGCGCACGGGTATCGTATACGTCACGCTGAACATCGCGTGCATTCTGGCAAGCAACGTGACCACCATGCTCATCTTGGCGGCAACTGCCGCGATATGCGCGGGAGAGTTCTATTACATGATGCGCGCCGATGCCAAGATGCCCAACGAGATTCTGGGCGTTATCGGGGCGGCGGCCTACCCGGTGTGCGCCTTCTTCTGGAACCTGTGGGGCATCGTGATCGTAACCATGGCGCTCATTTTGGCTGTAACCATCTGGTATGTGTATTGGTTGCGCGCACGCGTAGGCGATATGGCCACCTGCATCTTCGGTTGCATGTACACAGGACTGCAACTTACCGGACTGCTCTTCGTGCGCATGTCGCTTGGCGGCCTGGAGGGCGGTTTTTTGGTGCTGGTCATCTTCTTCAGCATATGGATGAACGATGCGGGAGCCTACATCATCGGCTCGAAGTTCGGCAAGCACAAGCTGGCCCCGCGCACCTCGCCCAACAAGAGCTGGGAGGGATTCATTGCGGGCATTGTGGTGTCCATGGGCTTTTGGTGCCTGTGCCTGCTGATACCCGGCATGGACATCAACGTTTGGGAATGCCTGGGATTCGGGCTGGTTTGCGGGCTTACGAGCGTTCTGGGCGACTTGTTCGAGAGCCGCGTGAAGCGCACGGTGGGCATGAAGGATTCGGGAACCATCATGCCAGGCCACGGTGGCCTCTTCGACCGCTGCGACTCGCTCATGCCCACTTCCATGGCGGCAGCGTTCTTGCTGTTCGCCTTCCGTTGCATCCCCTTTGTGTTCTGATTGGCTCGATTCATAGCGAGGTGGCTTCATGAAGCGCATAGCGATTCTTGGCTCTACTGGCTCGATAGGCAGACAGACGCTGGATGTGGTGCGCAATCACCCAGATGAGCTGCAAGTGGTGGCTTTGGCATGCGGGCGATCGATCGATGCGCTCTTTCAACAGGCTGTCGAATTCAACGTGCCCGTGGTGGCAATCGGGAAGATGAGATCGTGCTTCGATTGGTCTTCCGTGCCAGCAGGCACCCAAGTGCAATTGGGCAAGAATGCCGTGGAGTCGCTCGTGCAACTGCCCGAGGTCGATGTGGTAGTGAATGCGCTGGTGGGTGCCGCTGGGCTGCGCGCAAGCTACGAGACGCTCAAGGCGGGGAAGGTGCTCGCGCTCGCCAACAAGGAGTCGCTTGTGGTGGGGGGCGATTTGATCATGCCGCTCGCACACGAGCTCGACGATAAGATGCGGCTCGCTGGCAATGCGCCCCAGCACGGGCCCGCTGGCGCCCTCATGCCCATAGATTCCGAGCACGGTGCCATCTACCAATGCCTCATCGGCGAGGATGCAAGCGAGGTTGCGCGCTTGTGGGTCACTGCCTCGGGAGGCCCTTTCCGTGGCATGACACGCGAACAGCTGCGCGACATCACGGCCGCCCAAGCGCTCAAGCATCCCACTTGGAACATGGGAGCGAAGATCACCATCGACTCGTCAACGCTCATGAACAAGGGGCTCGAGGTCATCGAAGCGCATCATCTCTTCGCCATGCCCTATGACGGGATCAGCGTGGTGGTGCAGCCGCAAAGCGCTATCCATTCCATGGTGGAATTCTGCGATGGTTCGGTGAAGGCGCATCTGGGCACGACCGACATGCGCATTCCCATACAGTATGCTCTGAGCTATCCCAAGCGGTGGGACGCCCCGGTTGCGCCCTTGGATTTCACGAAGCTCGGATCGCTTGAGTTCTATCCGCCCGACACCGACACTTTCCGCTGCCTTGCCTTGGCGCGTCAAGCAGGCGAGGTCGGGGGTACCATGCCCTGTGCGATGAATGCAGCAAACGAAGTGGCCGTGGCGGCATTCCTGGGTGGTCAGGGCAGCTACCTCGGTATTGCCGAATGCGTGGAGGCGGTCATGGATGCCCACGAGGCGCAGCCGGTAGAGGGCATCGAGCAGCTTGAAGCCGTGGATGCCTGGGCGCGCGCAGAGGCCGCCCGCAACATCCGTTAATACCAAATGCTATGCAACGCCTTGGTCCCAACGCTCACAAACGCTACAGCGCGCTTTGTCCCAACGTGCGCGGTAAATCCTCAAGCTAAAACGCTTCGAAAGGGCCTTCGGCCATTTCTGCGTTTTAGGTTTCCGGAAATACCGCGTCACGTAGGGACCAAAGTGCGCTTGACGAGCGGTTGGCGCCCAGGATGAAGCAAGGTGACGTAAGGCTGTCCATCATGTGGGCGTTGTGTAGCGGGCTCGTTGCCACCGTATAATGCTATCCATGGATATTCTGCTGATGATACTTGCGGCCACCATCGTGCTCGGCTTCCTCGTATTCATCCACGAGGGCGGCCACTTCATGGCTGCACGCGCTTTTGGCGTGCGCGTATCCGAGTTCATGATTGGCCTTCCAGGGCCCAGCATAGGCATTCAGCGCGGCGAGACGCGCTTCGGCGTGACGTGCATCCCGCTTGGCGGCTATGCGCGCGTATGCGGCATGGAGCCAGGCGACATGTCGCCGTATCTGCAAGCGGTTATGGCATCCGTCTATGCCCGAGGCACCGCTTTCCTCGAAGACGTCATGGCAGACTGCCATCTTTCCGAAGAGGATGCGCTTCAAGCACTGGACGAGCTCGTGGAATGGGGCACGCTCGTAGGGCCCAAGCGCAAGGACCAATACAACGTCTATCGCGTGCCAGCCTACAAGCCCACGGCCTTGCAACGGCGCCGTGCGCGCAGGAGGGGCATCGAGCTTGGCCCCGACCGTGCAGAAGGCGAACCCTATGCGCTCGATGCTCCAGCCAAGTACTTCCAATCCGAGTATCGCCAGCAGTATCGCTCGCTTCCTTCATGGAAGCGCATCACCATATTGCTCGCAGGACCGTTGATGAACCTCCTGTTCGCCGTGTTGGCGTTCGTGCTCGTGTATTCGGTGATAGGGTTCGACTATCAAGACGCATCCGGGCAGGTGATGCATGCCAGCGTGTCGCCGCTCAAGGCGCTGGAAGTGGGATTCAGCTACATCGGCATGGTGATCCAGGCGATAATCGGGCTCTTCAATCCCCAAACAGCAGCCGAGACGGTCTCGCAGTCCACGTCGCTGGTAGGCATCGCCGTGATGTCCAAGACCGCTTTCGAAGCCGGGTTCGAAAACGCCCTCATGTTCACTGCCATGTTGTCGGTTTCGCTTGGCATCATGAACTTGCTGCCCATCCCTCCCTTGGATGGTGGCCGCTTCGTGGTGGAGATTTACCAGCGCATTCGCCGCAAGATGGTGGGCATCAAGGCCATGAACTACCTCTCGCTTGCTGGCATGGCGCTTTTCGGCTTGTTCTTCATCGTGATGATGAATCAGGATATACAGCGTTTCATCTTCGGCAACTGGACCTAGGCCCTCTGTCGTGGGCTTCTGAACGTTCAAGGTACGCACCATGGCGCGAAGGCCAATGGTGCGCACCTTTCGCGTCCATAAGCTCCGCGACAGAGGGCCTAGCTATCCTGGATGAAGGCCAATGATGTGGTTCTTTCACGCCAATAGCTCTCACCTCAGCAAGCCTAGCCAACCAGAGGCGCGAAGGCCAATGGTGCGCACCTTTCGCGTCCATAAGCTCCACGACAGAGGGCCTAGCTATCCTGGATGAAGGCCAATGATGTGGTTCTTTCACGCCCATAGCTCTCACCTCAGCAAGCCTAGCCAACCAGAGGCGCGAAGGCCAATGGTGCACGCCTTTCACGTCCATGAGCTCCGCGACAGAGGGCCTAGGTCCAGTTGCGGCCAGGGCTCATAGCGTGCGTCTTTCGTGAATGCGCGATGCAATCAACCTATGCGGTAGAATGTGCTCCGTTGTCGAAGGCAAGGAGCTCTCGTGAAGCCGAATACGCAAACTCGCCAGGTCATGGTTGGAAACGTGCCTCTTGGTGGCGGTGCGCCTGTAGTGGTGCAATCCATGCTGAACGAACCGGCGGATGATGCGGCAGCGAACCTGCGCCAGATAGACCGGCTCGCCGAAGCAGGATGCGAGGTGGTGCGCATGGCCATTCCGAATGCCGCATGCCTCGATGCCTTTCAGCAGGTTTGCGCGTCGAGCCCGCTTCCCGTGGTAGCCGACATCCATTTCGATGCCACCATAGCCATCCAGGCGGCTAAGCGCGGAGCAGCGAAGCTGCGAATCAACCCGGGAAACATCGGAGGCCTCGACGCCACGGTGCCAGTGATCGAGGCGGCGCGTGAGGCGGCCATTCCTATTCGCATCGGGGTGAATGCAGGATCGCTCGACCGCGACATCGCCGCGAGAAGCGATCTTTCCCTGGCGCAGAAGCTTGCGCTTTCCGCGAAGCAGTACGTCGAGTTCTTCGAAGGGCAAGACTTCTTCGACATCGTGGTATCGGCGAAGGCGCACGATGTGATGGCCACGGTAGCTACCTATCGGCTATTGGCGCACGACCTACCCGATGTTCCCTTGCATATTGGCGTCACGGAAGCTGGTACCGAATTCCAAGGCATCATAAAGTCGGCTTCGGGGTTGGGAATCCTTCTGGACGAGGGGATAGGCGACACGTTGCGCATATCGCTCACCGACGATCCTGTGGTGGAGGTGCGTGCGTGTTGGACGTTGCTCGGCGCGCTCGACCTGCGCCGACGCGGCCCCGAGCTCATTAGCTGTCCTACGTGCGGTCGCACGCAAGTCGACCTGATAGAATTGGCCAAGCAAGTGGAAGAGCGCTTGACGAACGTTCACAGCCCTTTGAAGGTGGCAGTGATGGGTTGCGTGGTGAATGGCCCAGGAGAAGCGCGCGATGCCGATATCGGCGTGGCTTGCGGCAAGGAAAGCGGTGCCGTGTTCGCGCATGGCGAGGTTATCCGCAAGGTGCCCGAAGGTGAGATAGTGGATGCCCTGATGGAGGAGATAGGAAGGCTATGAACGAGATCTTGCGCATGAGCAAGCTGTATGCTCCAACGCTGAAGGAAGACCCATCCGATGCCGAGCTGGCAAGTCATCGGCTGCTGACGCGTGCGGGAATGATTCGCAAGCAGGCGGCGGGCTTGTATGCCTTCCTGCCCTTGGGCAAGCGCGTGTTGAACAAGGTCGAGCGCATCGTTCGCGAGGAGATGGACGGCATTGGGGCACAGGAAATCCTGATGCCCTTCGTTCAGCCGGCTGAGCTTTGGCACGAGAGCGGCCGCTGGGACGACTACGGTCCCGAGCTCTTGCGCGTGGTCGATCGTCACCAGAACGAGTTCTGCCTGGGGCCCACGCATGAGGAGCTCATCACGGCTCTCGTGCGCAACGAGCTGCGTTCCTACAAGGACCTCCCATGCTACCTCTATCAGACGCAAATCAAGTTCCGCGACGAGATACGCCCTCGCTTCGGATTGATGCGCAGCCGCGAGTTCATCATGAAGGATGGCTACAGTTTCCATGCAACGCAAGAATCGCTACAGCAAACCTATGACGAGACGAGCGAGGCCTATGCGCGCATGTGCGACCGCATGGGGCTTGCCTGGCGCGCCGTCGCAGCAGATTCCGGGCAGATCGGCGGCAAGGTGACCACCGAGTTCATGGCTCTTGCCGACGCGGGCGAAGCCGAAATCGTGCATTGCGCCTGCGGTTATGCGGCCGATGCCGAGGCAGGGGAGTGTCGCTGCGCCCCGACGATGCACGAGCGTCCGAAGATGGAGAAGATCTCTACCCCAGGCGTGCATACCATCTCCGAGCTTGCCGAGTTCCTGGGAATCCCCGAGTCTTCTTGCGTGAAGGCGCTTTCTGGGAAGGATGCGCAAGGACGATTGACCGTGCTGTTCGTTCCAGGCGACCATGAGCTCAATGAGATAAAGATCGAGCGTGTGGCTGCTGGTTTCGAGCTGCTGACCGACGAGGAGATGGTTTCATTCGGCCTGCATAAGGGCTCTATGGGCCCGGTTGGGCTGCCCGAAGGCGCTTATGTGATCGCTGACGAGAACTTGCAAGGCATTGCTCAATGGGCGGTTGGCGCTAACGAGGATGGCTTCCATTACGTGGGGGCTCGCCTGGGCGAGGATTTCACGGTGGACCAATGGGCCGACCTTTGCGTGGTTGCCCCAGGTGACGCCTGCCCGCAATGCGGCAAGCCCTTGCAGGGTGCACGTGGCATCGAGGTGTCGCAAGTGTTCCAGCTGGGCACGAAGTATTCCGAGAGCATGGGTGCCACGTTCATGGACGAGGATGGAACCGAGAAGCCCTTCATCATGGGCTGCTATGGCGTAGGCGTGTCGCGTTCGCTGGCTGCCATCGTGGAACAGTACCACGACGATGCGGGCATCATGTGGCCCACGTCGGTGGCGCCAGCGCATGTGTGCGTGATCCCGCTCACCGTTGGCGATGATGCAGTAGAGCCAGCTGCCGAGAAGCTCGCATCCGAGTTCGCAGGGCTCGGGCTCGAGGTGGTGATAGACGATCGCAGCGAGCGTGCCGGCGTGAAGTTCGCTGATGCCGACCTCATTGGCTGGCCGCTTCAGGTCGTGGTGGGCAAGCGTGGGCTGGCAGAGGGCAAGTTCGAGGTGAAGGTGCGCCAATCGGGCGAGAAGCGCGACGTCGACCTGGATGCGGTGGAGGAGACCTTCGGTTTCGTGCGCGAAGCTGCGCAAGGCTCCATGCCCTTCTCCTTTGATCGCATATTCGACTAGAGCAGCAAGGTAGGAACACTGTGACTGACTATATCGAAGGCAAGCGCGCGGTCATCGAGGCACTTCGCACCGAGGTGCCCATCAAGTGCATCCTGATGGCCGACAACGCAAAGCGCGAGCCGCTCGTGAACGACATCTTGCGCAAGGCGCGCCAACGCGAAGTGGAAGTGCACATGGTGCCGCGTGCCGAGCTGGATAAGCGCGTGGGCAACGAGGCGCATCAGGGCGTGTTGGCTTCGGCCGAGCCTTTTCCCTATCAGGGAATCGGCGATATCGTGGCAGCTTCGCTGGCCTATGCCGAAGAGCATGACGGACGTGCGTTGGTGGTGGTATGCGACCACTTGACCGATGCGGGCAACTTCGGTGCCATCCTTCGCTCGGCAGAAGCTGTGGGCGCAACAGGTGCGATCATCCCCAACAAGCGCTCGGCGCGCGTAGAGGCCTCAACCTACAAGAGCTCGGCTGGGGCAGTGGCGCATCTTCCCATCGCGCAGACCTCGAATATCCCCAGCACGCTCGAACGCCTGAAGAAAGAGGGATTCTGGGTTTGCGCCTGCACCGAGCAATCGTCCAACGAGCTTTGGGATGTTGACCTGAAGGGCAAGATAGCTTTGGTGCTAGGAAACGAGCACGATGGCATATCCGATTTGGTATTGCAGCACTGCGATATGGCAGGGCGTCTTCCCATGATGGGCTTGGTGGGTTCGCTGAACGTGGCGCAAGCTGCAACGGCGTGCATGTACGAGTGGCTTCGCCAAAACTGGTAGGAGGAACTGGTGCACGCCGTCTCGACCCTTGTTTCGCGCGCTACGCCGCGCCGAAGGCGGCTTGGCGCGAAGGCGGCCCGATACGGCGCACACCAGCTCCTCCTATGGGTAAAGTTTCGCATTTTGGGCATCATGGCACGAAGGACAATGACGCCACTTTTCAGGTCCATGGCACGCACCACAGCCCTTCTACCAATTATGGCGGCTAGCTCTGAGAGGTTTAGATGGTGAAGGATCGCAAGCGTCGTTTGATAGTGGACGGCTTCAACGTGCTGCGTTCGGGAAGCCGTTACAAGGATGTACGCGGTCCAAACCCCGACTACGACCACGACTGGTTCAATCGCGCGCGCGAGATGTTGGTGAACGATGTTGCCCATTACGCTGGTCGCGAATGGCGTGCGTCGGTAGTGTTCGACGGCGGTGGGAATCTTGAGTCTACCGGAGAGCCCATGAGGGTGGGCGACGTGGAAGTCATCTTCTCAGCAGTGGGGCAAACAGCCGATCGCGTAATAGAAAAGCTTGCGCACGAAGGCCGCGAGCATGGCTACGAGGTCTTGGTGGTCACGAGCGACGCAAGCATTCAAGACACGGTGTTCGGCTTAGGCGTGGATCGCATGAGCGCCGAGGGTTTCTGTATTGAGATAGAGCGTTATTACTACGATGCACAATTAGACGAATCGCCCAAGGTGGCACAGAAGCGCACGGTGGCCGAGCGCATCGACTCCGAAACGCTTGCCAAACTGCGTGCTCTCCGCGATGGACGCTAAGTATCTCCTGCTCGGAGCGTAAAAGCTAGAAAAAATCCATAGTTGCTGAAAAAATTTCTTGACTTCGCTATTGGGGCGCAGTAATTTGAAAAACTGTGCAATTTTGCGGTTTTGACCCTATCAGCGAAGGAGGAACCAGCTCGTGGCTAAGAGCAAGAAACCCACTTCTACCAGCACGTATAGGGAGCGTAGGTCGTTTGCCAAGATTCCCGACGTCATGGACGTCCCGAACCTCATCGGCATCCAAACCGATAGCTTCCAATGGTTCATCACCGAGGGCCTGGAGCAAGCGTTTCGCGACATGAGCCCCATCGAGAACTCCACCAAGACCATGATGGTCGAGTTCGGCAAGCATGAGTTCGGCGAGCCGAAGTACACCGTGGACGAATGCAAGGAGAAGGATATCTCCTATCAGGCGCCTCTGTTCGTGGACATCCGCTTCGTGAACAAGGAGACGGGCGAGATCAAGGAGCAGCAGGTGTTCATCGGCGACTTCCCGCTGATGACGCCTCGTGGCACCTTCATCATCAATGGCACTGAGCGCGTCGTGGTGTCGCAGCTCGTGCGCTCGCCCGGCGTGTATTTCAGCGCCGATCAGGATAAGACGTCAGACCGCACTATATACAATGCGAAGATCATCCCGAGCCGCGGCGCTTGGCTCGAGTTCGAAACCGACAAGCGCGATGTGCTGCATGTGCGCATCGATCGCAAGCGCAAGCAGCCAGCCACGCTGCTTTTGCGCGCCTTGGGCCTGGCCGAGACCCGCGAGGAGATCATCGAGCTGCTCGGCGATTCCGAGATGGTTTTGCGCACGCTCGACCGCGACCCCGCCACTACGCGCGAGGAAAGCCTCATCGAGCTGTACAAGCGCTTCCGTCCGGGCGAGCCGCCCACGCTGGATAGCGCTCGCACGCTGATAGACGGCTTGTTCTTCAATCCGCAGCGCTACGATTTGGCGCGCGTGGGCCGCTACAAGATCAACAAGAAGCTGGGAGAGGACCCCAGCATCGATTCCTCCACGCTGACCACCGATGACATCGTGCTCACCATGCGCTACATCACGGCGCTGCACAATGGCGAAGAGGGCTATAGCACCGACGACATCGACCACTTCGGCAATCGCCGCATCCGCTCGGTGGGCGAGCTGATCCAGAACCAGTTCCGCATTGGCTTGTCGCGCATGGAGCGCGTGGTGCGCGAGCGCATGTCCATGCAGGAGCCTGACGAGATCACGCCACAGAGCCTGGTGAACATCCGTCCCATCGTGGCAGCCGTGAAGGAGTTCTTCGGAAGCTCGCAGCTGTCGCAGTTCATGGACCAAACGAACCCGGCGGCAGGCATCACCCACAAGCGTCGTCTGTCGGCTTTGGGCCCCGGCGGCCTCTCGCGCGAGCGCGCTGGCTTCGAGGTGCGCGACGTGCACACCTCCCACTACGGGCGCATGTGCCCCATCGAAACGCCTGAAGGCCCGAACATCGGCCTCATCGGCTCGCTGGCAACCTATGGTCGGATCAATCCCTATGGCTTCATCGAGACGCCGTACCGTCGCGTCATCGACGGCAAGGTAACCGACGAGATCGACTACCTCACGGCCGACGAGGAGGAGAACTACACCATCGCGCAGGCCAACGAGGAATTCGACCTCGAAACGCGCGTGTTCGGCAAGAAGGACGAGAACGGCAAGTTCGTGCCTGCTGCTCGCGTGCTCTGCCGCACCAAGGATGCTGCGGGCGTCTTCGGCGAGCCCGACGAGGTTGCGCCCGAGAACGTGCAGTACATGGACGTTTCGCCGCGCCAGATGACCTCCGTGGCAACCTCGCTCATTCCGTTCCTGGAGCACGATGACGCAAACCGCGCCCTCATGGGCTCCAACATGCAGCGCCAGGCCGTGCCCCTGCTGCGTCCGACGGCACCGCTGGTGGGCACGGGCATCGAGCATCGCATCGCCGTGGACTCCGGCGAGATCCTGGTTGCTCAGAATGCAGGCGTGGTCGATTACGTCGACGGTCAGACCATCATCATCCTGACCGACGATGGCGAGTACGACGAGTACCTCGTTCCCAAGTTCCAGCGCTCGAACCAGTCGGGCTGCATCAACCATAGGCCCATCGTGCGCAAGGACGACCGCGTGGAGAAGGGCGACGTGCTGGCCGATGGCCCCAGCTGCGATCATGGCGAATTGGCCTTAGGCCAGAACCTGATGATCGCCTACATGCCCTGGGAAGGCTACAACTACGAGGACGCCATCGTCATCAGCGAGCGCGTGGTGGCCGAGGACTTGCTGACCTCCATCCAGATCGCCGAGTACGAGGTGGATGCGCGCGATACGAAGCTTGGCCCCGAGGAGATCACCCGCGAGATCCCGAACATATCCGAGGACCTCATCAGCGACCTCGATGCCGACGGCATCATCCGCATCGGCGCCGAGGTGTTCCCCGGAGACGTGCTGGTTGGCAAGGTAACCCCCAAGGGTGAAACCGAGCAAACCGCCGAGGAGCGCCTGCTGCGCGCAATCTTCGGCGAGAAGGCGCGCGAGGTGCGCGATACATCGCTGAAGGTGCCCCATGGTGCTGGTGGTCGCGTGATCGGCGTGCTGCGCTTCAGCCGCGAGAACGGCGATGAGCTCTCTCCTGGCGTGAACGAGCTCGTGCGCATCTACGTGGCCCAGAAGCGCAAGGTGCAGCAGGGCGACAAGCTTTCGGGCCGTCATGGCAACAAGGGCGTCATCTCTCGCGTGCTTCCTGTCGAGGACATGCCCTACCTGGCCGACGGCACACCCATCGACGTTATCTTGAACCCCTTGGGCGTTCCTTCTCGTATGAACGTGGGCCAGCTGCTCGAGAACCACTTGGGCTGGGCGGCCAAATGGGGTTGGGACGACAAGGATGATTCCGACGAGATCGTCGAAGGACCCATCTTCGTGTCGACGCCCGTCTTCGACGGTGCGCACGAGGACGAGATCTCGGACTGCATCGAGCGTGCCAACCGCAATCTCATCAACATGAACCATGCGAAGTATGGCGACAAGGCACGTGATGAGTTCGTGCCGCAGCTATCGCGTACGGGCAAGACATGGCTCTACGACGGTCGCACGGGCGAGAAGTTCCGCGAGCCCATCACCGTGGGACAAACCTACATGCTGAAGTTGGGCCACATGGTGGACGACAAGATCCACGCGCGTTCCACCGGTCCTTACAGCCTCATCACGCAGCAGCCCCTCGGCGGCAAAGCCAAGTTCGGTGGCCAGCGCTTCGGCGAGATGGAGGTGTGGGCCCTCTACGCGTACGGTGCTTCGCACGTGCTGCAAGAGATCCTCACTGTGAAGTCCGACGACACCGCAGGCCGTGTGAAGTCCTACGAATCCATCGTGAAGGGCGACAACATCCCCGCAGCCGAGGTGCCCGAGAGCTTCAAGGTGCTGGTGAAGGAGATGCGCTCGCTGGGCCTCAACGTGGAGCTTGAGGGCCATGACCTCAAGCCGTTCGACATCGATAACGACGTCGAAGAGGTTGAGGAGACGAATCTGTATCAGGCAATGGCCGGTCAGGGCAGCAAGGATGAGGAAGAGGACGAGAAGACGCTCGATAGCATCGTTGCCGACCTCGGAGACTTGCTGGGCGACCTGAACCTAGGCGACGCAGCGGGCGATGAGGAGCTAATCGGTGCCCCTGCAGGCAATGACGAACAGACTGGAGAGGGGGAGGAGCTCTAATGGCGACGGATTTCGACGTTACAAACTTCGATGCCATCCGCATTTCCCTGGCTTCTGCCGAAGATATCCGCAGCTGGTCGCGTGGCGAGGTGAAGAAGCCCGAGACCATCAACTATCGCACGCTCAAGCCGGAAAAGGATGGCTTGTTCTGCGAGAAGATCTTCGGACCCACGCGCGACTGGGAATGCGCGTGCGGCAAGTACAAGCGCGTGCGCTTCAAGGGCATCGTGTGCGAGCGCTGCGGCGTTGAGGTAACGCGCGCGAAGGTGCGCCGCGAGCGCATGGGGCATATCGAGCTTGCCGCGCCGGTAAGCCATATCTGGTATTTCAAGGGCTCGCCGAGCCGTTTGGGCTATCTGCTTGACATCTCTCCCAAGGACCTCGAGAAGGTGCTCTACTTCGCCAGCAGCATCATCACCTACGTTGACACCGAAGCGCGTGCCGAGGACCTCGACGAGCTGCGCGACGAGCTGGCCGCCGACCTCGAAGAACTCGACGCCGAGCGCGACCGCATCATCCAGTCGACGCGGCGTCTGTCTACGGCCTACGTGCCCGAGGAAGACGAGTTCGTCGATGACATCGATGACGAGGACCGCCTGACGCCCGAAGAGGTCGAAGACGAGATCGCCGACATCTACGAGGAGTTCAACGAGCGCAAGGCGCTGCGCTCCGATGCCTTCGACCTGTTCCAGAAGATCGAGGAGAAGCAGCTGGTTCCCGACGAGGCGCTCTATCGCGAGATGCGCCTGAACTACCGCGACTACTTCCGTGGCGGCATGGGCGCCGAGGCTGTGCGCGACTTGCTGGATGCCATCGACCTGGAGGCAACGGCAGCCGAGCTCACCGAGACCATCGAGAGCGGCAAGGGCACCAAGCGCGCCAAGGCCATCAAGCGCTTGAAGGTGGTCGACGCGTTCCTGAAGTCCGACAACAAGCCCTCGGACATGATCCTGGACGTGATCCCGGTGATTCCGCCCGACTTGCGCCCCATGGTGCAGCTCGACGGCGGCCGCTTCGCCACGTCCGACCTGAACGACCTGTATCGTCGCGTCATCAACCGCAACAATCGCCTGAAGCGCCTGCTTGACCTCGGTGCCCCCGAGATCATCGTGAACAACGAGAAGCGCATGCTGCAAGAAGCCGTGGACTCGCTGTTCGACAATGGCCGTCGCGGGCGTCCTGTTACGGGCCCGGGCAATCGCTCGTTGAAGTCGCTTTCCGACATGCTGAAGGGCAAGCAGGGACGCTTCCGCCAGAACCTGCTGGGCAAGCGCGTGGACTACTCGGGCCGTTCGGTCATCGTGGTGGGCCCCGAGCTGCAGATGCATCAGTGCGGCCTGCCCAACAACATGGCATTGGAGCTGTTCAAGCCCTTCGTGATGAAACGCCTGGTCGAGCTTGAGTATTGCGGCAACATCAAGGCCGCAAAGCGCGCGGTCGACCGTGGCGCCAGCTATGTTTGGGACGTTCTGGAAGAGGTAATCACCGAGCATCCGGTGCTCTTGAATCGTGCACCAACCCTGCACCGCTTGGGCATCCAGGCTTTCGAGCCGGTGCTGGTAGAGGGCAAGGCCATCAAGCTGCATCCCTTGGTATGCACCGCCTTCAACGCCGACTTCGACGGCGACCAGATGGCTGTTCACGTGCCGCTTTCCAGCGAGGCGCAAGCCGAGGCGCGCGTGCTGATGCTGTCCACCAACAATATCAAGTCGCCGGCCCATGGCCGCCCGCTCACCGTGCCCACGCAGGACATGATCATCGGCCTGTACTACCTCACGGCCATGCGCGAGGGCTTCCCGGGCGAAGGTCGTGCCTTCATGGACTTCGAGGATGCGCGCAATGCCTACGACGCACGCTCGGATGTGGACCTGCAAGCGCGCATCGAAGTGCGCCTGACCGAGGACACCCAGGTGGCCACGGCATTCAACCAGTTCACCGAATACAAGGCTGGCCAGCGCTTGGAGACCACCATTGGCCGCATCACGTTCAATTCGGTGCTGCCCAATGATTACCCGTTCTTGAACTACGGCATGAACAAGTCCGAGATTAGCCGTTTGGTCGAAGACGTGTGCAACCGCTATACTGCCTCTGAAGTGCCGCCCATCCTGGATGGCTTGAAGGCTGCTGGCTTCCACTACGCCACACGCGCAGGCGTCACCGTTTCGGTCTACGATGCCACCATTCCGCCGAACAAGGGCGAGATTCTGGCAGCTGCCGACGAGAAGGTGAGCGCCATCGACGAAGATTACGAAATGGGCCTGATGAGCGCAGAAGAGCGTCATCGCCAGGTTGTTGATATCTGGAACGAGGCGAACGAAGAGGTCGGCGAGGCTATGGCCGATAACTTCGACCACTTCAACCCCATTTACATGATGGCGTTCTCGGGCGCCCGCGGCAATATCAAGCAGATTCGCCAGTTGGCCGGCATGCGCGGACTTATGTCCGACCCGAAGGGCGAGATCATCGACCGCCCCATCAAGGCAAACTTCCGCGAGGGCCTCTCGGTGCTCGAGTACTTCATCTCCACGCATGGCGCGCGAAAGGGCTTGGCCGACACTGCTCTGCGTACGGCCGACTCGGGTTATCTGACCCGCCGCTTGGTGGACGTAGCCCAAGACGTCATCATTCGCGAGATCGACTGCGGTACCACCGACGGCGTGCCCTATGCCGTGCGCAATGAGAAGGGCGATTTGGACGACAACCTAATCGGACGCTGCCTGCTGGAGCCTGCGGTTTCCGCCGATGGCGAGATATTGCTGGATGCTGGCGAGTACATCTCGTCCATGAAGCAACTTGCCGAAATCGACAAGGCTGGCATCGAGGAAGTGGTCATCCGCACGGTGATGACGTGCCATGCGCACGAGGGCGTGTGCCAGAAGTGCTATGGCTGGGACCTCGCCACGTCTCGCCCGGTGAACATAGGCACGGCCGTGGGAATCATCGCCGCGCAATCCATTGGCGAGCCGGGTACTCAGCTGACGATGCGTACCTTCCACACCGGCGGCGTTGCTGGCGACGACATCACGCACGGCTTGCCTCGTGTCCAAGAGCTGTTCGAGGCCCGCAAGCCCAAGGGCTTGGCTGTGCTGGCAGAAATCTCGGGCACCTTGCAGATCAGCGGCGATAAGCAGCAGAAGATCCTCACCATCCACGATGACGAGGGCAACATCCGCGAATATGCGGTCTCTGCGCGTGCTCAGATGCAGCCTGGCGTGGAAGACGGTGCTCATGTTCGCGTGGGCCAGCAGCTCACCAAGGGCTCAGTGAACCCACACGATCTGCTTCGCCTGACCGACCCGAACACCACGTTGCGCTACATCGTGTCGCAGGTGCAGGGCGTGTACGTGTCGCAGGGCGTGGACATCAACGACAAGCACATCGAGGTCATCGCACGCCAGATGCTGCGCAAGGTCACGGTGCTCGATTCGGGCGATTCCGACTACCTGCCCGGGCGCCAGGTGAATCGCTATGAGTTCCAAGACGCCGCAAACGACCTGATTGCTGACGGCAAGCGGCCGCCGGTTGGCCAGCCGCTTCTGCTGGGCATCACCAAGGCATCGCTTGCCACCGACTCGTGGATGTCGGCCGCTTCGTTCCAGGAAACCACCAAGGTGCTGACCGACGCTGCCATCGAGGGCAAGACCGACTTCCTGAACGGCTTGAAGGAGAACGTGATCATCGGCAAGCCTATCCCTGCCGGCACGGGCTTGAAGCGCTATCGCAACGTGAAGCTCACCTACAAGGGAGAGCCCATCGAGCCCACTACTTCCGATGCGCTGCCCGATTACGCACCCGATGTGCTGCGCGATATCGAGGATTTGCTGCCGCAGCCGCAAGATTGGTCCATCGATGGCGATGGCTTCCTGAACCTTTCTGGCGGCTATTCCAGCTTCTACAACGGCATGTCGCTTGGGCATCGTGCGAGCATGCTCTCCGACGAGGATGCGCGCCTGTATATCTATGACGACTTGGGCGTTTCGCAGCGCTGGGCGAACAAGTTCAGCGAGGCTGGCATCGAGACGGTGGCCGACCTTGTGGGTCATACGGCCGATGACCTGCTGCGCATCGAGGGCATTGGCTCAAAGGCCATCGAAGAGTTGAAAGCTGGCCTTGAGGAGCGCGATCTGCTGAGGGTTATCGAAGATGACCTCACGGCGAGCAACGACGATATGAGCCAGCTGCTCGACATGGTGTTCTCGCCCGACGATCACATCCTGATCGGTGGCGACGAGCCGCCCACATTCAACACCGATGGCGAGGACATGTTGGGCGAGGCGCTGCCTCCGCGCTCGTATCAGCGCAACCTGGAGGAGCTTGATGCGCTTCTGGGATCGATCGACTCGCTTGGCTTCGGCTTAACGAGTGCCGACGAGGAGCAGGCATCCAACCAGTCGCAGCAAGAGGACGACGAATTCTAGGATAGGCGCCCCGAGGGGTTCAAACTAGAGAAAGCGGCAGGCGATCTGCCGCTTTCTCGTATCGAGAGAAGGCCAAACCCTGTTTATCGCGACGTGGCGCAGGGATATCACGTGAGGCAAGCTATGGCAGATAAGCTCTATATTCCCGAAGGCGAAGAGGCGCTCGATTCGCAGATCGGCTCCTCGCTCGAGGCGCTTTCAGCCACCATCGCTGCGCGCCGGGCGGCTGGCGAGGAAAGCTACACGCATGCTCTTCTGGTGGGGCCAGCAGACAAGCTCTTGAAGAAGGTCATGGAAGAGGCAGGAGAAGTGGCTCTTGCTGCCAAGGACATCGAGGCGCTTCGCTTGGCCCAGGCGGTTGGATCGGTGGATGCTGTCGATGAGCGCCTGGACGGGGCCGAGGACCATCTTCGCTATGAGTCGGCGGATGTGGTGTATCACCTTCTAGTGGTCTTGGAACGTTATGGCATTTCCATGGACGAGCTCGCAGCCGAGCTCAATGCGCGCATGACGAGCGAAGAGCGTCCACGAGGTGCAGCGCTCATCGCAGACGAGCATATCAAGAGGGGGTAGCATATGGCACGCATGTTCGGAACCGATGGCGTACGAGGTTTGGTGAACAAGGAGCTCACGTGCGATATCGCCTACAAGCTCGGGCAGGCAGCCGTGGTATTCCTGGGCCCGCAGATCGTGGTTGGCAAGGATACGCGCATTTCGGGAGACATGTTGGAAGCTGCGGTATGCGCAGGCGTGATGAGTGCGGGAGGAACCGCTCTCATCACCGGCGTGCTGCCCACGCCCGGCATCGCGTTTCTCGTGCGCGAGCTTCACTGCGATGGGGGCGTGGTCATATCGGCATCGCATAACCCGCCTCAGTACAATGGCATCAAGTTCTTCGACTCGCAGGGCTTCAAGTTGCCCGATGAGGTCGAGGACCGGATCGAGGCATTCTGCGTTGCCGGGGGATTAGAAGCTGGTTCCTATGATAGCTTCGAGCTGGCTAGCGGCGATGCTACGGGCATTTCGGTTCCCATCGAGAACGCCTGCGACCTCTACATCGACCACGCGGTGCAAAGCGTGCTTTCCCAGGATACCGACTTCAACGGCTTGCATGTGGCCATTGATGCGGGCCATGGCGCATCTTCGTACACGAGCCCCGAGGCATTTCGCCGCTTGGGCGCTCGCGTTACGGTTATAAACGACGACTACAACGGCACGGACATAAACGTGGGATGCGGTTCCACGCATCTCGAGGCGCTAGAGGCGCTGATGAGCGAATCGGGTGCCGACATTGGCGTTGCGCACGACGGCGATGCCGACCGCGTGATGCTGATGACACCTGAGGGCGATGTGATCGACGGCGACTTCGTAGCAGCCACTTTGGCGCGCGACATGTCCCAGCGTGGCGTGCTTCCCGGTAACACGGTGGTGAGCACGGTGATGTGCAACCTCGGTTTCATGCATGCCATGCGCGATGCTGGCATCAACGTGGTGCAAACCAAGGTGGGGGACCGCTACGTGCTTGAGGAAATGCGTGCTTCGGGGTATCGCATTGGCGGCGAGCAATCGGGGCATATGATACTGCTCGACTACAACTCCACAGGCGATGGGCTTGTCACGGCCACCCAGTATCTGGCAGCTGCCTTGCGTTGCGAAGGCGGCCTTTCGGAAGCGGCTTCAGTCATGAGGCGTTTTCCGCAAACGCTCGTTAACGTTCGCGTGGCCAATAAGCATGCCCTCGAGGGCAATGATGCCATAGCGCAGGCCGTGCACGCAGCCGAGGCGGAGCTTGGCGACGATGGCCGGGTGCTCATTCGTCCCAGCGGCACCGAACCGCTTGTGCGCGTGATGGTGGAAGCATCCGACCAAGACGTTGCCGAAGCCCTTGCCAGTCGCATTGCGACAGTAGTGGAAGCCGAGATCAGCTAAACTTGTCGAGCTGCGTGCTTCCGGCAATCCTTCTCTAGACCACGGCTACCCTGTTTGCCTAAAGCATTCACTGGATGCTTTAGGCAAATGCGGTCGCCTCCTTCGCCCATTGAAGAGGGAATCGCCTTTCTGGCGATTCCCGGATTATGCGCTCAGAGGGTTTCTCGAAGGATTGCCGAAAGCACATACTTGAAGCAAGCGGCTCAAAGGACATCCTTCTAAGTCGCTTGCGCATGCTACTTACTTGTTGCGGTGGAAGAAGCGGCGCTTCTTCGGCGGCATCACGATGCCCTCGTTCTGCCTCGAGAAGAAACCGCTTTCAGCGGCCTGTCGCGATGCCATTTCCGCATCTGCTTCGCGCGGGACGATGTCCTCTATGCTGAGTTCCTGCAACTTGGCTGCCTGCGTTGGGCGCTCGGTTGGCGCGAAGAGCAACTCGTCGAGCGACGGTCCTTGCATTCTGCGTGCCTCGTCTGCTGGGATGAAGGGCACCACCGTGTTGCTCGCATTCACGGTGGGCACCGGTTGCGGTATCACCGTTGGCGTGAGGTCCTGCTGATAGAGGGGGTAGGGCTGCACCGTCTCCTGCATGGCCTCGGTCTGTTCTTGCACCATCATAGGCTGTTCTTGCATGGGAGAAGGTTGCATGGGCATCGGCGATGCTTGCGTGGACACGTGCTGCTCGGTCGAAGACGGCTCGCGTAGCGGCTCTTGTTGCTCTTGGGCCGACTGCTGCGCAGATGGCTGCCCTTGAGCTGCGGCAGGCTGCGTTGCCTCTGCCTGCTCTTTGCTGGGCTCGATGCCCTCCACCGCAAATCGCTCTTCAGCTACCAGCTTGTCGGCAGGCGTTGCTGCGGCAACGGGCGTCTCGGCAACCTGCTTCGCCTCGCCTTCTTCAGCAGACGTTGCTGTGGCACGAGGTTGCTCCTGCACTGGTTGCGACTCGGGAGATGCCACTACCGGTTCGGGAGCGTTCGAAGTCTGCGCCTCCGCCTGTTCGAGCGCTTCTGCTTGCAAGGCTTCGTCGAGGCTCTTTGGCAAAGCGACGTCAGCGACTCCAGTTTCCACGATTCCAGAAGGCCTGGTGAGATCATCGACGGAAGCGGGTTCGTCATAGATCGAGTAAGCGGCGGGTTGAACGTGCAGCTCACTCGCGTTGCCCGCATCCGCTGCCGACTGGGTTGCCGGGGCAACTGCAGCAGGCTGGGTCGATTGCGCCACCGTTTCCGCCGCCAGGGCTGCTTGCTCGATGAGCGCTGCTTGCGAATCGTAGGCCGGCCGAGGATTGCCCGAATCGTCGAGCGAGGTCAGGGTTCCCAAGGGCGTATAGGTCTCATCGGGGCGCATCTCGCGCAGTTTCGCCGTGTCGTGCATGCAGATGCTGTTGTACACCAAGATGCGCCGCTTCAGTTCGGCATCCAGCACCGGCCAAGCTATCTCGATGCGCTTGTTCAGGTTGCGTGTCATCAAATCGGCGCTGCTCAGGTACACTGTTTGGTCCTCGTCGGCGCCGAAGCAGTAGATGCGGCTGTGCTCAAGCAGCCGTCCGATCAGCGATACCACGCGCACATTGTCGGTGTCGCCTGCAACGTGCGGCACCAGGCAGCAAATGCCCCGTGCCAACAACGTGACGGGCACGCCCGCACGCGAGGCCGCGGCTATCTTCTCGATGACCTCCTTGTCGGTTATCGCATTCGTCTTCAGGAAAGCGCCGCATGGCAAGCCGCGCACGGCGCGTTCGATCTGTCCATCGAGCTCGCGCATGATCAGCGACTTTATCTGCAACGGAGCAACGCGCAGCACCTGGTAGCTGTCGGAGATGTTCTCCAGCTGCATGTTGCGGAAGAATTCGTGGGCATCGTGCGCGAAGGCGTCGCTTGTGGTTATGAAGCTCAAATCGGTGTAGAGGCGTGCCGTCTTCTCGTTGTAGTTGCCTGTACCCAGTTGCGTGATGTGCTGCAGGCTGCCATCGGGAAGCCGTCGCGTTATGCAGCAGATCTTCGAGTGCACCTTGAAGTCGCGAAAACCATAGATCACGTTGCATCCGGCTTCCTCGAAGCGATGCGACCAATCGATATTGTTGCTCTCGTCGAAGCGAGCGCGAAGCTCGAAGAGAGTGGTGACCTCCTTGCCCATCTCGGCTGCGGAAATGAGCGCTTCGGCCAAATGGGATTGCCTGGCCAAGCGGTAGAGCGTGATCTTGATGGAGATGACGTACGGGTCGAGCGCAGCTTCGCGCAAGAGCATCACGAAGGGGTCCATGGATTCGTACGGGTAGAAGAGCAGCGTATCGCGTTCGACCACTTGGTCGATGATTCGACGCGAGCGATCGAAGCAGACCGGCCACGCGGGGTCGAAGGGCTTGTACTTCAAATCCTCGAGCTTCTGCGGGTCGATGAGCGCTCCCATGTTGGCAACGAAGCTCAGGTCGAGCGGCACGCGCGTGTTGTACACCTGGTAGGGCTTCAAGCGCAACCTCTTCAGCAGCAACGATTGCAGCACCGGCGAGAGGGGACGTTCGCATTCAAGGCGCACAGGAGCCAAGCGATCGCGCTTCTTCAGCAAGCGGCGCATGTGCTCTCGGTAGTCCTCGTCCAGCTCGTCGATGCCTTGGGAAGCGTCAAGGTCGGCATTGCGCGTTACGCAGATGACGTTGGTGTGCTTCACCTTGTACATGCTGAAGATGTGCGATGCGAACATCTCTATCACATGCTCCAGCAAGATGAACGGGCATCCGGGCCCCGGCAGCTTTATCACGCGCTCGCATTGATGCGGCAACGGGATGAGCCCCAGAAGCACGCCCTCCGCGCCCTTGTCCTTGGATGCCTTCGCCTTGTCACGCTCCTTCTTCGCCTTCTTGCGCTCGGCTGATGCCTTCTCGTCGTCGAGGCGAACGACGATGTAGAGCTTCCCGTTCTCCAGGTGAGGGAAGGGGTGGCGCGAATTGACGATTTGAGGCGAGAGCACCGGCTCGATGCCCTTGCGCAGCAGGTCGAAGAGGTAGTCTTGCTGCTCGCTGGTGAGGTCGTTGGGTCGCAAGTGCCTGATGCCCTGTTTGGCGAGCAGTCCGCGCACGTGCTCGTAGATGGATTCCTCGATTGGGTAGAGCTCGTGACAGCGCTCGTGGATGGCGCGCAATTGCTGCTTCACCGTCATGTTCGTCTTCGAGTCGGTCACTGGGGGCGATACCGCCAGGAGGTCGGTAAGGCTGCCCACGCGCACCATGAAGAACTCTTGCAGGTTAGAGCTGAATATCGAGATGAAGTTCAAGCGCTCCAGCAACGGGATGGAATCGTCGGCGCCCAAGTCCAGCACGCGCTCGTTGAACGAGAGCCAAGAGAGCTCCCTGTTCTGCATGTAGGGTGACGCTACCGATTCCTCGTCATCGAACCCTGCGAAGACCTCGTCGGCGGTTATGCGCTCTTCGAATTGGGACATGGGCATTCCTTCCCGCAGCCTTTGGCCTGATATTAGCACAGAGGCCCTGCGAACTGGGGATAATCCCCGCTTTCATAAGGTATGATGCATAGTGAGCATGCACAGGCAGTTGGTTGCGATCTTTTGCCAAGGAAAGGAGGCGCGCGTGAGAAACAAGGAGTTCTCGTTCTACAGCCAGCCTCCGGCCACGGGCGAGGATTACGTCCAGAAGCTGCCCCAGACCAAGCGGGCGCGCTTTCTGCGCAAGAGCTCCTGGCGAGCGGTGTTCGTCATCGCCATTCTGGTGCTCGCAGCTTCGCTCATAGCGCTGGGCACCATAACGGTGAGCTACTTCCAAGGCCAGCAGAAATACGGCAAGCTGGCCCAGAACTTCGAGCTCACCGACGACTTGTCCACCATGACCGTGAACTGGTCGGCGCTGCGCGCTATAAACCCCGATGTGGTGGCTTGGGTATACGTGCCGAACACCAACATCAACTACCCGGTGGTTCGCGGCAAGGACAACGACTACTACCTCAGCCACGATTTCGAAGGCGAGGAAGGCTGGCTTGCCACGTTCGGCACCATCTTCATGGACTACCGTGACGTGCCCAACTGGAAAGACGACGCGTACTACTTCTACGGGCATCACATGAACGACGGCTCCATGTTCGCCGCCGTTGCGCAGATGGCCGATCAGGGAACCTTCGACAACGCGCGCATCGTCTACCTCCTTACGCCGCAAGGAAACTTCCGGCTGCGAAGCTTCGCGCTGATCCATTGCGACGCCGACTACGCCTTGGTGCAGATCACCTTCCCCGAAAAGGAGCAAATGCAGGCTTACGTCCAAGAGCAGATCAACGCTTCCATAGTGAACCCGGGCACTATTCCAGCTGCGCGGGACATAAGCAAGGTGTTCTGCTTGGCCACCTGCGACAACTACTCGGTCGGGCGCTATGCGCTGTTCGCTTACATCGAGGAGACCACCGTGCCGGACATAACCTCCGACAAGCCAAGGACGAACACGAGCAAGCGAGCAGAGATAAGCGATCGCATGGTGGATGACGATGGCAGCGCCGAGGTTGTGGGCTCTGAGAGATACAAGGACCTGGTTGGCGACGAAGGCGATGCGGCTGCGCAAACGGGCGATTCGGGCGATTCGGGCAATGCGAACAATGCGACTGGCACAGGGAACGCAGGTAATGCGCCTGGTGCAGATGGCACTGCCGATGAATGATCAAGGGCAAACCACGAAAGGACCTTTCATGGAAGAAGCAGGCACTTCGGAACAGCAGCAGGTAACCTACGCGGCAGCTGGGGTTGACATCGAGGAAGGTGCGCGTGCGGTTTCGCTGATCAAGGAAAGCGTGCATGCGACCTATCGCCCCGAGGTGATAGGCGACATCGGTGGCTTCGGGGGCCTGTTCAGCATTGCGACTGCCAAGCAGATGGCCGACCCGCTGCTGGTGTCGGGCACCGATGGCGTGGGCACCAAGCTGCAAGTGGCGCGCCTATTGGGCAAATACGACACGGTTGGGATCGACCTGGTGGCCATGTGCGTGAACGACATCCTGGCTACGGGCGCCGAGCCGCTCTTCTTCTTGGACTACATTGCCATCGGCAAGCTGCAAGGCGAGTTCGTGGCGCAGGTCGTCGCGGGCATTTCCGATGGGTGCCAGCAAGCAGGGTGCGCTCTGATAGGTGGCGAGATGGCCGAGCATCCAGGGGTTATGGAGGAAGACGATTTCGACCTCTCGGGCTTTGCCGTGGGCATCGTGGACCGTCCGAAGATGCTGGACCCGGCAAGCGTGAAGCCAGGAGACGTGCTGGTGGGGTTGCCTTCCTCGGGTTTGCATTCCAATGGCTATTCGCTCGCGCGCAAGGTGTGCTTGGAAGGTCGCAGCAAAGAGGAGGTCACGCGTCCGCTCGAAGCCCTTGGTGGCAAGAGCGTGGCCGAGGCCCTGCTCGCTCCCACGCGCATCTACGTGCACCCGGTGCTCGACATCCTGCGCGAATGCCCTGGTGCGGTGCATGCGCTTGCGCACATCACCGGCGGCGGAATCACCGAGAACCTGAACCGCGCTCTGAACGAGCAGGTCGATGCTGTGGTGAACCTGGGCTCGTGGAGCGTGCCGCCCATTGTGGAATACGTCTGCGACCAGGCCCATCTGGGCGATGAGGAAGCGCTCAAGACGTTCAACATGGGCATAGGGCTCGTGCTGATCGTGGAGGCAAGTCGCCTCGACGAGGTGCTCGGCAAGCTGAGGGAGCTGGGCAGCGAAGGCGTGCAAATGGGCCATGTGGAAGAGGGCGTGGGCATCGTGAGCTATGCCGATGCTGGCCGCCTGTTCTCGTAGGAGAGCATCATGGAGAAGCTGAAGGTCGGCGTGCTGGTATCGGGAAGCGGCACGAACTTGCAAGCCATCTTGGATGCCAGCTCCGACGGTTTGCCCGTCGAGGTGGCTTTAGTGGTGTCGTCGCGCCCCGATGCCTATGGCATCGAGCGAGCACGCGCGGCAGGCGTGCCCGTGCTGGCGTTGAGCCGTCCCGATTACCAGAACCCGGAAGCTGCAGACGAGCGAATCGTGGCAGCTCTTCAGGACGCAGGCGCCGAATACGTGGTGATGGCTGGTTACATGCGCAAGGTCACTCCCGTCATGCTGCGGGCTTATCCGAACCGCGTGGTGAACCTGCATCCGGCGCTTTTGCCCTCGTTCAAGGGCGCGCATGCCATTTCCGATGCCTTCGATGCGGGCGTGAAGGTGACGGGCGTTACCGTGCATTTCGCCAACGAGGACTACGACAAGGGGCCCATCATCGCGCAGGAGCCCGTGAGGGTTGAGGAGTGCATGAGCTTGGATGCCCTGGAAGCGCGCATACACCAAACCGAGCACGAGCTCTATCCGCGCGTGCTCGGGCTCATAGCGAACGGCCAAGTGGAAGTGCAACCTGATGGAAAGGTGAAGATACATGAATAGGGAAGATATCCTGAACATCATCTCGGCGCTGGAGGAAGGGCGCCTCGCAGTGCTGACCACCGACATGGTGCCAGCGTTCGCCGTTGATGCTACGAAGGGCAACGAGCACATGGGGCCTGAGGCGCTTCAGGCCATAGCAGACAGCCTGACCGCTGCCGATATCGACACCTTCAAGCGCGCGCTGCGCGCCATGGACGAGGGCGACTTGGCATGGCTAGGCTTCAAGGTGGTCTACGACCCGGCAAAGGCCACAGCCAACGTGGACAACGAGGTGACCAAGAAGTACGGCGAGCAGGGCTCGGCCGATGGGCAGCCGCTCGTATTCTTCTGCAACGATGCCAAGGAAATCGTTTCCTCGCGCGAGCCATCGCCACGCGACATCTTCCAGATGAAGGACGTAACGCGCGGCCCCTCGATGCACAACGAGCAGTTCGAGGGCCTTACCTGGGCAAGCGTGGCCTTGTTCGACAAGGTGCGCGTGTGGCTGTTGGGTGCTTCAGATGTGGCTTGCGAGCTGGCTCCCTTGCTGCAGCATGTGGGCTTCGACGTTACGGCAGTCGATTACGATAGCGCTTACCTCAACGAAGAGCGCTTCCCAACATGCGAGCGCATCCTTTTGGGTGGCGGCAATTTCGACGAGCTGACCGATATCCAAGCCTCGCCGCAAGATTACGCTTGCGTGCTCACGCGCGGCCACATGTTCGATCCCGAGAGCTGCTTGTGGGCCACCTCGCAGCATTTGCATTATGTGGGCATGATGGGCTGTGCTGGAAAGAACGGCACGGTGCATGACCTCTGCATCGCCCGCGGGATGACCGAGGCGCAGTGGGATTCCATCGTGCGCCCCATCGGCTTGAAGTTCGGTGCGAAGACGCCCGCAGAGCTTGCCATCGCTATAGCGGCGCAGCTCATAGATGTGCGCTACCATCAGCGCTATTCGCAAGAGGCGCGCGACAAGCACGAAGCGTCGCTAGGGCGCTGAGCGCTGCCTGGCCAAGCCTGTCGAGCGCTCGGGTATATAAGCTGGAGATTCGCCGATTAGGGGCTTGCGGCTCAATTGTGCAGCATAACCAAACCTGGTATTATCTAATGGTTTAAGTCGCTTACCTAGCTATATATGTTGTACAAGCGACAAGAGCGAGAGGATACCTCATGGACGAAACTGGAGTAATGGCGCTCTTAGACGAGCTATCCATTCTTCTGGAAGATTCCAAGCCCGTTGGGTTTGGCCGCAATGGCAGCTTGCGTCAAGTGGACATCGATGCGGCATTCGAGATCATGGACGAGATTCGCGATACGTTCCCAAGCGAGTTCTCTCAGGCGCGCCAGATCGTGCGCGAGCGCCAAGGGCTGCTCGACGACGCCGATGCCGAAGCAGCGCGCATGGTGGAAGACGCGCGCTCGCAGGCCATGACCATTGCCTCCGAGCAGGAGATCGTGCGCATCTCGCAACAGCAAGCCGACCAAATCCTGGCCGATGCCCGCGAAGCCGAGCGTCAGACGCGTGCTGGTGCCGAGGATTACGCCGATGAGGTGTTCGCCCACGTTGAGCAAAGCCTGGACACGCTGCTGAACAACGTGCAGCGCTGCCGCGATCGCTTGAATGCGACTTCCATGAGGTAAACCGTGGATCAGCTGCTCATTCAGATTCCAGCCGAACTCTTCGCTCTTGCGGAGAGTTCTCGTTTTGAGGGCGAAGTGCAACTGGATTCGCTCGCGCTAGGGCCCGACGAGTACTCCTTCCCGCATCCGATAGCCTGGGAGGTGGACATCACCAACACTGGCTCGGCTTTCCTGGTGATGGGCGCTGCGCGCGCCGATGCCGTGGTGGCTTGCTCGCGCTGCCTCGACGACGTGGAGTTGCAGCTCGAAGGCGCCATAGAAGGCTACTTCCTGTTGGATGGCGAAGAAGCGGATTGCTTCGGTGAAGACGAGGATGCCCCCGGAGCCGATGAGTTCGATGTGCTGCCCGAAGACCACCGCATCGATTTGCTACCGCTTATCAAGGCGGCATTGATGGTGGAGATGCCCACGTTGCCACTGTGCTCGGAGGAATGCGCGGGGCTTTGCCCAACATGCGGTGCCAACTTGAACCGCGAAACCTGCGATTGCGCTCAACAGCAGCAGGCTGCGGCGGACGAATCCAACCCCTTCAGCAAGCTCGCCGACTATCGTTTCGCCGAGAACTGAGGCATGGCGCGTCTGGCCAATGGTCTGCGCGCCGCCGGCACTGCCTGGATGAAGTAGCTCCTTGCAAGAGGCGCACCATAGCCTTGATATGGCACGGCAAATCCTCAAGTCAAAACGTTACGGCGCAAGCGCCTACGTTATTGGTTTCCGGAAATGCCGTGTCACATCAAGGCTATGCTGCGCTTTGGCATCGAGGGAGAGCCTCCGTTGCACTCCTCGGTCGCTTCGCTCCCTGCGGGGGTTGCAACTCCGACTCACCCAAACCCCCAATGCGTCCGATGCTTTATATGGCGCGTTGAGGCAGAACGTGCCTCCTTAATTCGCCAAGGCTGTGCCACATCAAGGATGCCGTGAAGCGACTTTCTAGGCAGTTGCGTTGATTTCGCGGATCGAGAGTATGGCTTCCGCAACCTTTCATAATCGCCTTGCTAATCATCAACGTTCAGAACTGGCATTTTTCAATATCCTATTCTACGGATTCTCGGCATTCGCCCCGTAATCCATACTTTCGGCGCCCTAGCTTGCTGCAGCACCCCGATCCTTCGCCTCGCGCCCCCGATGGGGAAATCTCAGGCACGCTGCCGAGCGCTGCGATGGGCGTGACGCAGGCTTGCATGCGCCTTATACTGAGAGCTGTCATGCAGCTTGACAATCCATTACGAGGGGCTTGCCGGAACAGCGACGCCCAAGGAGCGCAAGCTCGCGGCCGATGCCGACGACCTGCTGCGAGCATCCGGCGCGCGCCCAGAGGATGCCAGCAGCGCGCTTGCCGACCTGAACGTGATCCCCGAGAGGTCCACCTACGCCTCGATCGACACCGATACCGTGCGCTACGTGGTGTCGAGCGTCACCTCCGTGCCCCAGGCCATGGCAACCATGAGCACGCGCACGGGAGAGGCGCGCGAGGTCTACGGGCTTAATCGCCTGTCCAAGGGAAGCGAAGGCGCCACCTCCTACTACCTGCAAGATGGGCTGGGATCCGTCGTGCAGGCCAAGGACCACCAAGGGGAGGTGACGGGCTGGCAGGCATACGGCGCCTTCGGCGAGCCAATCGCAGGGGATCTGCTCGCTGAGTCGCCCGCTTACGGCTACCGCGCAGAGGAGTACAGTCCCGCGTCGGCGCTCGCCTACCTGCGGGCGCGCTACTACGCGCCCGACACCGCCACGTTCGGGGTTGCTGATGACTACCTCGGCGAGCTGGAGCGGCCCGCAACCCAGAACCGCTACGCCTACGGGCTGGGCAATCCCCTGAAGCACATAGACCCCACGGGGCATTTCAACTTGTGGGGCGCCATCGCCAGCTTCGCCTCGGGGGTGGCGAGCACCGTGAAGAAGGTGGCGAGCACCGTGGCGAGCGTCGCCAAGAAGGCAGCGAGCGCGGTCGTTGGCGCGGTGAATGCAGTTGCCAGGTGGGCAGCAGGGCCGCCTTCCGCCCAAGGGGGATACCGCGGCAACGCCGGCTACGCTGGTGCGGGCGGCGGCTCTCCCGGCTGGGGAGCCTCTGGCTCAGGTGGCTATTCCGGCAGTGGCGGCAGCGTGCCGTTCCTGGATTGGGTGGCCTCGGTCGGCCAGTCCGTGCAGCGCTTCTCCTGCGGTGCGGCCAAGTCCATCACGGGCTTCTTCTCCAACATTGGCGACTCGCTCTCGCGCATCGACTTCTCGGATGCGGGCCATGCGGTGCTCGACGTGGTCGGCATGGTGCCGGGCGTGGGCGTGGTGGCCGATGTTGCCAACGGCGTCTGGTACGCGGCAGAGGGCAACTACGTCGATGCGGGCATGTCCTTCCTCTCGGCGATCCCGGGCGTGGGCGACACCGTGGGCCTTGCCAAGATGGGCGTCAAGGCTGGCAAGGGCCTTGCGAGCATGGGAGCGACGGCTGGCAAGATCGGCAAGGCCGGCCCGAACAACCCAATGGCCAAGGGCGGCGGAGCGCCGCAAGTTCTCGGCGGATCCTATAGCGTAGTTAGGAACAGTAACATCGGTGGCGAAGTTCATCATATTCCTTCAGTATGGGCAATACGCAATAGTACGACATTTAAAGATCTTAGTCCTGCAGACGCACCGGCAATACTTGTTACGCGAGACGTTCATCTAGGAACGGGGAGTTTTGGAAGAGGGAAAGAAGCAGATGCATTTAGGCAGAAGGAATTAGAGTTGCTAAATGCAGGAGACTTCAAAGGAGCACAGCAACTGAGCATTGATGCATTGAAGAAGGAATACGGAGATGAATTCTCAGAGCATATTAGGCAATTCGATCAGTATACTGATTCGCTTTTAGAAGAACGTTACTCTTAAACGGGGAGACTATAGATCGGAAGAGCGTCGTGTAGGGAAA
>CANOHY010000003.1 GCA_947565915.1 uncultured Eggerthellaceae bacterium
GCCGCCAAGGCAACGGGCTTCGACCCCGCCGCTGCGGCCGCAGCCGCCTAGGGATTGATCTGTTTCAAGATTTCGGACACGGAATCGGCAGGGATCATGCGGCGAGCGGCATGCCGTCGGAGCCCGTGGCGGGCTCGGCGAAGGCCGCGTCGCCGCTTGGCGACCCGCATGTTCACGGTATTGGAGTTCGGGCCGAGCTCGCGGCGGGACGGTAGCTTGCCCTCCCTGACGAGCCTGTACATGGTTGTGCGCGAGACGTGCACGTAGTCGCACGCGGCCTGCACAGAGAGCCACTCCTCGCCCGCGGGCCCTTTGGAACCCGCATCGCGGCGCAGCTCGGCATCGGCGGGGGACGGCTCCTCGGTGGCCCGGAGTCGCGCCGCGATGCCGAGCATCTCGGCAAGCAGGTCCTGCCGATTGTTGGTGCTGCCGGTCTTTCTTGTCTCCATGCCTGCTCATTTCTCTGTCTTCGTGCTTTCCGAAAAGAGACATCTCCTAATCGATGCCTGGCTAGATTATTGGGAATGGGCAGGTGAGCGGCAAACGAGAGGGGTGTTTTTCGGTTCTATTCGGTTCCATTCGCCCCATCGGAGGGGTACGGGAGAATTTCTCCATGAAAGGAGGAGGACGCGAAACTTTGTGTTCGCAATGTGGAATCGTGGGATCGCCGATCAGCCCGGTTTTGGGCTAATGACCCTGGCGTTTCACGGGGCTTCCCCAGGTTGCAGATTGTTTCATTGTTTTTTAGCCCAAAATTAGCCCATAACCTCATCCCAAAGGGCGCTTCGACGGCGGAAAAAAGTGCCGACGTAGAGGTTCGGACAAGGGCAGAAGGAGGGCATTTAGCCCAAATTAGCCCAAAAACAGCCCGATTTGGGCAATAAAAAAGGCCAGAGGATTTAGCCTCTGGCCTGGTGTTTCTTGGTCGCGGGGGGAGGATTTGAACCTCCGACCTTCGGGTTATGAGCCCGACGAGCTGACCAGACTGCTCCACCCCGCACTATGTAGGTTCGTTGCGTGCTCGCCATGTTTCTTAAGCGCAACAAAAGACATTTTACGCGCCCAGCGTCTCCGCGGCAAGAAATATGTTCGCACCTCCACATTTCGCTAACGCGTCCGTCGATGCGCGCGGTCTACGGGAGCTGCCCGGGCGCTAACAGTGCTACCCTAAGCCAAGCGATAACATCGACGAGAAGGGACGCATGGAGGAATTCGCCCATATAGCTGAGCATGTGCTAGAGCATTCGCTTTCGGACACGCTCTACCTCATACCCTTCCTGTTCGTTACGTATCTGCTGATGGAATGGCTGGAGCATCGTACGAGCAACAAGACCCAAGAGGCCATTCGCCATGCTGGCGCCGCCGGTCCCATCGTGGGCGCGCTGCTGGGTGTGGTGCCCCAGTGCGGCTTCTCGGCTGTGGCTGCCACGCTCTACGCGGGGCGCGTGATCACCTTGGGCACGCTGTTCGCCGTTTTCCTATCCACATCAGACGAGATGCTGCCCGTTTTCATTGCCGAGCAGGTGCCGCTGCCCACCATATTGACCATCATGGGCGCAAAGCTGCTGGTGGGCATACTGATGGGATTCATCGTGGACGCCATCGTGCGCCTCGCGCGCCGCGACAAGCAAGACTTGCGCATCCATGAGCTTTGCGAGCAGGATAAATGCGGGTGCACGCATGGATGCGAAACCTGCGAACAGAACCCCCAAGCGGTCTACGAGCATTTCGAGGATTGCGCCCATGGTTGCACGCACGAGCATCATGCTCACGACCACGCGCACGACCATGATCATGGCTGGAAGGGGATATTCCTCAGCGCCTTGAAGCACACGGTGCAAGTGACCGTCTTCATCTTCCTGATCACCATCGTGTTGAATGCGGTCATCGAGGTGGTGGGCGAAGGCGCGCTTGGCGACTTCATGCAGCTGAACCCGTTGCTGTCCATCTTGGCAGCATGCTTGGTGGGGCTCATTCCGAACTGCGCGGCCAGCGTGGTGATAGCCGACCTCTACATAAAGGGCGTGCTGGGAGCAGGGGCCATGTTCGGTGGCCTTCTGGTAGCGGCGGGCGTGGGGCTTTTGGTGCTGTTGCGCGCAAATCGTCCTTGGAAACAGAACATCGCCATTATCGTGGCCCTCTATGCAATGGGCGTAGTATGGGGGTTTGTAGTGCAGGTATGCGGGATAGCATTCTAACGAAGGCGCATTATCGACTATCATGGTTACATTCCGTGTGCGCATAGGCGCATGCGCGAGAGCAAGGAGACAACATGAGCGCTCAGGCAGGATGGTACCCAGACCCTTCGGGCAATGCGGCGAAGCTGCGCTTCTGGGATGGGAACCAGTGGACCAACGACTTCATGGACGTGGCTGCGGTGCCACCATCGAACACTCAAGCGGGCATGCAGTCGCAATTCGGCCAGAGTGCTCAACTTCCCCAACCTAATGGCCAGCAAGCGGCCCAAACGGGCTATCAGCAAGGCTACCAGCCGGGGCAAGCGTACCAGCAGCCGCAATCGACGTACCAGCAGCCGAATTATGGCGCTTCCTACACCACCACGTATGCGCTTTCGAGCACCGATAGCACGCTGCGCCTGATTGCGTTCATCTTCAACGTGCTTACGCTGTGCTCGGTAACCGTGAGTGGCTTGGTTACGTTCGGAATAGGACTGATTCCCCTTGCATGGGTCATCCCCATGACGGTGGTGTGCTGGAAGGTGTACAAGGGCGAGCGCCCCAACACCGTGGCCTTTGGCGTATGCACCCTGTTGTTCGTGAACCTTGTTAGTGGCATATTGCTGCTTTGCTCGAGCAAGGAAGCATGAGGCAGGCCTGCGCAGGTGCCAGTGCGGGCGAAGGCGCGATGAAGTGGGAATTAGCATAAGCATCGACGGCTGGGAGAGAACATGTCTTTGGAGCAATTCTACGCAGCATGCAACGGTAATCTCGACGATGCGCTCGGGCGCTTGATGAAAGAGGACCGCGTGGCCAAGTTCGTGCGCCTCTTCATGCAAGATCCTACGCACGACCAGCTTGCATCTGCCTTCGATGAGGGAAATGCCGAGGATGCTTTCCGTGCAGCGCACACCATGAAGGGCCTTGCGGCGAACCTCAGCTTCACCCAGCTCTACGATGCATCGGTTGCGCTCACCGAGGTTTTGCGGCCAGCATCGAAGGGGGAGACGGTTGACCTTTCCTCCATTCAAGCTCAGAAGCAAGCTTTGGACGACGCTTACGAGCTCATCGTGGCTGCGATGCCCCTGCTTCCTGCTGAATAGGAAGATCGTTCGCTACTTAGACCTCTATGCGCTCGAAGAATTCCCTGCCCACTCCGCATATCGGGCAGGTGAAGTCGTCGGGAAGCTCGTCAACGTATTCGATGTGCCCGCAGATCGTGCAGCGCCATGCGTAGCGAATCTCGCCCGGTTTCGCGGCTTCCGATTCAGCGGCGGTTGCATCCGACTCGCCCGAAGCGGGGGAGTCGTTCCCCTGGTAGCTTGCTGCCTTGGGCGGCGTCTTGCCACGGAGCACTTCGTGGTAGTAAGCATAGGTCAGGGGCGGTTGGTCGCTGAGCACTCGTGCGCTGGTCACCGAACCGATCAGCAGCATATGGCTGCCCACGTCGATGGTTTGCTCGATGTCCACCGAGAAGGTGGCCACGCAATCTTGGGTGAGGCACGGCATGTCGCAGGCATCCACATCGTGCTCGATGCCGTCGAACTTGTCGGTGTCCAAGCTGCTGTGGAACCCGAAGGGGCCGATGAGGTCCATGGTTGCCGATTGGGCAAGCACGCTTGCGGTGAACTTGCCGCTGCTGAGCGCCGCTTCGGTCGTTGCGTTCTGCTTGTTGAGCGAAACGCTCACCTTGGCAGGGTCGCTTGCTATCTGCTGGAAGGTGTTCGCTACGCAGGCCGCCTTGCGGCCATCGGGAAGTCGTGAGGCTATAACGTAGAGGCCATAGGAAATGGTCCGGTATGCTTTGCGGTCGATCATGGTCGTCCTCCTATCGCGAGACGAGCCAATTATAGGCCATCTGCCGTGCTCGCCCAGGCTAGTCGGCGTAGAAGTCCAGGCTCTTCTGCAAATGCTCCACGAAGCGGGCGCCCATTTCGCTGAGCGTCTCGCCGCGCTTCGCCACATATCCCAAGTGCAGCTTGATGTCGGTTTGCAGCGGAATGGTGGCCAAGGCCGAGCCGTCGGTGATGCCCACCAGGATGCCGCTTGTAACGGTGTAGCCGTTCACTGCCATGATGAGCTCGGTCAGCGTGGCGCGGTCGGTGGTGGCGATGCGCTTGGCGCGCGGCACGCAGGCCAGCGCCTCCTCGGCAAAGCTCGTCGGGTCGTCCGCGCCCTGCTCGAAGTAGATGTAGGGGTAGTCGGCCAGCTGCTCGAGCGATAGGCTCTGCGCGTTCACCAGCGGGTGGCTCAGCGGCAACGCAACGCGCGGCGCCGATACCGCCAGCTCGTGGAATTCCAGGCCAGCATTGGCAAAGGCAGTGTTCAGGTCGTCGGCCGTTTGCGAGGTTTCCATCACCACGCCAAGCTCGGAAGCGCCTGCTGCCACGTCTTCGATAATTTGCGCAGTGGTACGGTCGCGCAATGCATAGCTGAACTCGTCGCCGCCTTGCGCCAAGATGGTGTGGGCGAACGATTGCACGTCGAACAGGTAATGCTGACCAGATATCGCGAAGCTGTAAGCCATTTGGATTCCTTTCGTAGCGTCTTCCCGAATGTGGGCTTCATGCTGCTGCTCGGCTTCTTGAGAGTCGGGCGCGCAGCTGACCTGTCTCCTATTTGTTGCGCTCGTCGATGAAGCGCGAGGCCTTATGCTCGCTCGATGTACCGAGCTTATCGGTGTCGAACACCAGCACCTTGGCCGGGCGTACGCCCGTGTGCGTCTTCAATGCCAGTTCCACGCGTGCAGCGATGTCGTCGTAGGCCTCGTTCGACCCGAAGGCGCGCTCCACCGACACCTCGTAGCGCGTGGTGAAGTTCTCGTCGTACACGCGGATGCGATACTCGCCCGAGAGGCCCTTGTCTTGGCGGATGATATATTCGATGTCGCTCGGGAACACGTTCACGGCGCTCACGATGAACATCTCGTCCTTGCGGCCTTGGATGTAGATGCGAGTCATCGTGCGGCCGCACTCGCAGGTTTCGCGGTTTACGTAGCCAATGTCGCCCGAACGGAAGCGAATCATGGGACGTGCACGCTTCTTTAGTGTGGTGTACACGATTTCGCCGCGCTCGCCGTCGGGCACGCGCTCGCCGGTGGCTGGATCCACCACTTCCACCAGAATCTGATCCTCGATGATGTGCAAGCCGTCCTTGTACTCGCACATGGCCGCGCAAGCGCCGTAGATGTCAGACAGCCCGAAGAAGTCGTACACGCTGGCATCCCAGATCTCCTCGATGGCGTGGCGCGTGGACTCGATGGATCCGCCAGGCTCGCCCGAGATGATGATGTGCTTCAAGCTGGCGAAGTCGGTTTTGGGATCGTAGCCCTTTTCGATTGCCTTTTGCCCGAGCTGCCATGCGTACGAGGGGCTGCTCCAGAAGAAGGTGGGCTGGTATTGCTTCATGGCCCAAAGCAGGCGGTCGGAGGGCACAGCACCCACCCAGATGCTCAGCGCGCCGAGCTCTTGGGCACCCACTACGCAAGGGCCGCCCACGTACAGCGCGAAGTTCATGCCATGCAGGTAGCGGTCGTGCGGGCGCATGCCGGCCTGCCAGAATAAGCGGGCTTCCGCATGCATGAAGTCGTCGAAGTCTCCCTGGGTGAAGGGGCTCATCGTGGGCACGCCGGTCGATCCCGAGCTGGTGGCCATGTACACCACGTCTTCCTCGGGGACGCCGCACAGCTCGCCGAAGAAGCTGCCGATGCCTTGCGTATCGCGCTCGGTCTGCTTGTTGATGAACGGGAACTTCTGCAAGTCGTCGAGCGTTTCGATCTCGGGGGAAACGCCTGCTTCGTCCCATGCGCGCTTGTAGTAGGGGCAGTTGTCGTAGGCGAACTTGAGCTCGTCTTTCAAATAGCCGAGCTGCAACTCCTCCAGCTGCTCGCGCGGCATGGTCTCGATCTCGCGATCGTAGCATTCCTCGGTATCGGGCAAGTGCTTCTTCGCCATCGTCTCTCCTTTTGCTCGACAGTCTCGAAGCTAGCAACAGCAATCGGCTTGCCAGCTGCATGCCGATGCGCGCTGCTTCATGAACGAGCCGCCATGCCCGCAAAGGGCGATGCGGCACTTGGATATTATGCCCTTTGATGCGCGATCTGCGTTATAGGAATAAGCGATGCCGTGCCACTCAACGCTTCGATGGCATATCGGCAGCGAGTCCCTGCGCCTGAAGGGCCATTGTTATCATGAAGCCAGGCTATCGTTACAGCCAAGGGGGCGAGGGAGGCCGCAGATGCCCACCTTCAGAGAATTCATGCACGTTGCTGAAGTAACGCTTAACGACAAGACGTCGACCAAGCGCATGGAGCAGATTATCTCCATCATGCGCAAATACCACGTGACGCAAGGCCTGGACCCTCAAAAGGCCATCCAGGTGCTCGAGGCGCTGGGGCCAACCTATGTGAAGATCGGCCAGATGGCCTCTACGCGCAGCGATATCTTGCCCAAGGCCTACTGCGACGCATTCAGCAAGCTCCACGCCGATGTGACGCCGCTTTCCTTCGAAACCGTGCAGGCCTGCCTCGATGAAGCCTATGGCCAGCCATGGCAGAACATCTTCTCGTCGATCAATCGCAACCCGCTTGGCTCGGCCTCTATCGCACAGGTGCACAAGGCCACGCTGCTGGATGGCTCGGTAGTGGCCGTGAAGGTGCGCCGTCCCGGCATCGTGAAGGAGATGGCCGAGGACATCACGCTGATCAAGCACGTGCTGGCGCTTGCCGAGTTCGCCGTGACGTCGCATGAATCGATGCTGCTCAGCATCCAGAACCTCGTAGACGAACTCGCGCGCACGACGGCAGAGGAGCTCGACTTCACCGTGGAGCTGAACAACTTGGTACGCTTCTATGATATCAACAAGAACCAACCGGGCGTGACCTCCCCCATACCGTACCCGCGCTATTCCAACGAGAGCGTGCTGGTAATGGAATACATGCAGGGCATGCCCATCGACGACAAGGAGGCTTTGTCGAAAGCAGGCGTGAACCTGGACAAGCTTGCTCAGCGCCTCGTGCAGAACTTCGTGTATCAGGTGCTCGATTGCGGCTTTTTCCACGCCGACCCGCATCCGGGCAACCTCATCGTGCGCAAGGGCAGCGCTGTTCTGAAGGGCAATGGAGATGCGCCCCAGCAAGCTGGCACGAAGGATGGCTGGCAACTGGTTTGGATAGACCTGGGCATGACAGGGTCGCTGAGCGCCAATGAGCGCGTGCTGGTCAGCAAACTCTTCCATGCGGTTGCCACCAGCAATGCCTTCGAGCTCAAGGAGGGCGTGCTAGCCCTGAGCACGACGGATGGCCAGGTGGACCACGGCAAGCTGCTCGCTGATATGGATCGCTTGCTTGGGCAATACGCGCATGCCGATTTGGGCGAGATAAACGTCGGCGATGTGTTCGGCGAGATAATCGAAGTGCTGCGTACGCAAAACCTGATAATGAAGCCTACGATTACCATGCTGATGCGCGGCGTGATGACGCTCGAGGGCGTGCTTGCCGACATCGCTCCTTCGGTGAGCGTGCTGAGGATCGTGTCGGTGCATGTGGTGCGCGAAGAATTCTCAGCGAAGAGCATCAAGGGCCACGTGGTAGAGGCGCTCACGTCGTCTGCGGAATCGGTCGAGGCGCTCACCAAATTGCCTTCGAAGGTGTCAAATACGCTGGACATGCTCGACCGCGGCGAGCTGAAGGTGAATGGAGATCTGGCCGTTTCCGACAAGGCGTTGGGCACGCTCTATACCATTTGCGGATGGTTGGCGCTTGCGCTCATTTCGGTTGGGCTGTTCTTGGGTTCATCGATCCTGTGCACTACGAACATGGAACCGCGCATTCTGGAAGTGCCTATTCTGGGCGTGCTGGGGTATGTGGGTGCGTTCGTGCTGGGGGTCTACGTCATCTGGTGCGTGTTCCAAAGCCGCCACCGCTTGCACAACAAGCTCGATTTGGATCAGTGAGTACCCATGCGAGGCAAGACGGGAAGCGATGGCGATGCGTGAGATGCTGCACAAGATGCGCAAGGAAGTGGAGTTAGGCTACTTCGCGCCTAAAACCTGGCCGTTTTGGCGTTGTCTGGTCGTATGCTTCTGCATCTTCACCATAGCTGGCCATTGGCTCGAGATTCCCTATTGCATGTTCATGGACCACTGCTTCGACATCGTTGCCGACGACTACGCCGTATGGACCGACCCCTGGTATCACCCGTATTGGGTCTACGGCGTGGGCGTGATGTTCATGACTTTCATCATCGAGCCGCTCAAGGAGCACATCGTGGCTCGTCGCAAAACGCTGGTGAGTGCGATACTCGAGACCTTCGTGCTGGCTGTTCTTGTCAGCATGGTGTTGGAACTGGTTATCGGGTTCATTGTGAATCAGCCCGACGAAATGGGGGAGTATCCCTTCTGGGATAACTCGCAGCTGCCTTTGAATGTGCTCGGTCAAGCGTGGCTTGTGAACGACGTGGTTATTGGCGTCATGGCCATGCTGTACGTATGGGTGTTCTATCCGCTGATAGCATGGACTTTGAACCGCATCGGGCCACGCGCTGCGAACATCGCGTTCGCCGTGGTGGTTGTCGTGTTTCTGGGCTGCTGCACTGCATCTTACGCTGAACTTATCATGAACGGAACGCTGGGATAACGCCTCATACGATGCTGCATTTCATGACCTATTGCGCATGGCCTTGGCTTCGCACCCAAACGCAACGGCGAAATCTTTAACGAACCTGCACGTCATACGCACATGAGCGAGATTTCACCTGCGTTTGTGGGCTGCAGAATCGGCCATGTCACAACAGGTCATGACATGCACATGTGCGCGAAGCCAGAATCGTGCACATGAAAGGCAAGCGTGGCACTCACGCAAAACCAGAATGCGTGATGGACTGGGTACCTACAGCGAGTCGATGTGCTTTACGATGTCGCCTACGGTTTCGAGCCCCTCCGGCTCTCCGAAGTCGATGCCGCAGCGATCCTCCACTTCGCAGATGAGCTCCACCATGTCTAGCGAGTCGATGCCGAGCGATTCCACAGTGGCATCTTCAGTTACTTTTTCGGGGTCGAGGCTCAGGTTCTCGGACAGAACGTCGCGGATGACGTCGATGGTTGCCATGGTAGTTCCTTTCGTCGGATGCGTTGGTCACCAATTGTAAGGCAATGCGAGCATAGGTGGTGCGCTCACTCTCCCAAAGGCGATGCGACCTCCAGCGAGTACACCATGTCGCCGCCGGGGTACAGCTTGCCGAACACGTACTTGTTCGAAGCCGATTCGAAGCCAACGTAAACGCGCCCGTCAACCACGGTCACGCCTTCCGTCATGGGCGGTGCCAAGATATCTTGGATGAGGCTGCTGGAGTCGAGGTAGCGAAGCGGCACTTCCGTGCCGTCTACCAGGAAGGCATCATCTTGCGCACCGAGTTGGTTGGAGTAGACCAGCAAGTGCGAACCGCTCAGGCCCCATGAGGTCGACAGCACCATGGACCCCTCTTCGGTCACGCAAACGCCTTGCACCTTGTCGGGAATGGAGTAGACGAACTCGGGAAGCTCGCTGTAGCCGAAGAACCCGGTGGGGTCGGGCACGAACGCATACATGATGGCCGAGTTGCGCTCGCCGTTGGGCGTGTCCATGTGATGCTCTTCGGGCGTGTCGTAAGCCCCGCCGTCGTAGAACTCGCCCGTGTAGAGGATGTCGTTGGAAATGCTCAGGAAGGCGGGCGCGAAGCCCAATTCGCGCTGGCCGAGCACCTGCACAGTGTCGCCGTCCTTCGCATTCGCCACGTCAGGGGCGCTGAGCACCACGTATCCCGAATCGGTGGTGAGGAAGACGTATTCGCTAGTCGAGGTGATGCCGCTTCCGTGGTATTTCCCATAGAGCTCGCCATCGGGCATTCGCACGTACACCTTGGCCACGCGGCCGTCCCCGTCGCGGCGAAGGATGGGGCAGGTCGATTGCTTGTTCATGTAGCCGCTGAACAGCCACGCATCAGCTTGCTCGAGGTAATCGATATCCTGCTCCACGAACCCGGAGTTCGTTTCGGGGATGGGGAATTCCTCGCGCGCTTGGTCGTAAAACGAGCTGTAGGTGGTGCGAATGTAGATGTTGAATGCGATCACAGCCAAGATGACGAGCGCTATTAGCGCAACCACCACGATAAGAGCTATGCGTGCGGGCTTTGAGAGCTTCGATAACCGGGCGAACATGGGATCCTCTCTGATGAGTTGCTTTCGAGCGGTATCATAACACGCACGGGATGCGGGTATGGAAGGCTGTCCATGGGTGTTGACGACGAGAAACGTTGGGAGATGATCGAGCGCTTGATTGCCGCCGAATCGGCGGGCAAGCAGCCGCGCTTGTTCAGCTCGCAACGCACCCTCTTCGGCATTCCCTCCGAGTTGGACCGCGAGCTTCAGGCATTCGCTGCCAATTCGAATGCGAGCGTGGGCGAAGCGGTCGAAGCGGGCAAGAGCGCAGGCGAAACTGCCGCTGAAAGCAAGGTCGAGCGCGCCACTTCGGATACGTCCGCATCGGATGTGCCCGCGAACCAAGTTGCCAGCAAGCGGCCGCAACGGGTGAGTCATCCGCTCGAACCCGTCTTCGACGAGCGCTCGCGCGTGCTGGTCCTAGGCACCATGCCCTCGCCGAAATCACGTGAAACCGGTTTCTACTACAATCACCCACAGAACAGATTCTGGCCGGTCATGGCTCGGATATTCGACGAGCCGGTTCCACAGGGCAACGAGCAGAAGCGCGAGCTTTGCCTCAAGCATGGCGTGGCGCTTTGGGACGTGCTGGCCTCCTGTGAGATAGAAGGCGCCAAAGACGGCACCATAGCCGAATGCGTTCCCAATAACTTGGCGCTGGTCACTGACAAGGCGCCTATCGAGGCTGTGTTCTGTACGGGAGCCAAGGCAGCTGAGCTCTACGGGCGCTATTGCAAGGTGCAAACGGGCATGGATTGCATCAAGCTTCCCTCTACGAGCCCTGCCAATGCAGCATGGAGCCTGGATGACCTCGTGGAAGCCTATCGTCCGATTGCGGATTTCTGCCGGTAGCCAAGGCGCTTCGCGTACCACCGGTCGAATACGGTGTACAGCACGTTGAACGCTACCAAGTTCGCCACAATGGCGCATCCGAACAGCAGCCACATGGACCCATCGAAGGCCGTCATGTTGAAGATGCCATTCAGCAGCGTGGCCCCCAGTATCGGCCCGAGCACCACTACTACGAGTAGTGCCCAGCGGATAGGCGTGAAGGGAATGGACAAGCGAATGACCAGCATCACGCCCACGGCAGCCATGGTCAGCACGCACAAGGTTGACACTTGCGCGTAATCGAACCCAAGCAGGCAGTATCCCACGGCATTGATGGCCACTATGCTTATCACGTCGCAGATGGCACCAGGAATCGAGCGGATGATGCAATTGGCAAGGAAATGCCCATGAACCAGGTCGTGGTTGGGCTCTAGGGCCAACACGAACGAGGGGATGCCAATGGTGAACGCGCTGATCAGCGTCATCTGGATGGGCACGAAGGGGTATTGCCACGGCAGGAAGATGAACAGCAGCGCCGAGGTGATGGAGAGCAGCGTCTTCACGAGGAACAACGATGCCGAGCGCTGTAGGTTGTTGATGGAACGGCGTCCTTCGGCCACCACAGCCGGCATGCTGGCGAAGTCGTTGTTCACCAGCACCAGATGTGCCACGTTGCGTGCGGCATCGGAACCGCTGGCCATGGCCACGCCGCAGTCGCTCGCCTTCAGCGCTAGCACGTCGTTCACGCCATCGCCGGTCATGGCCACGATGTGCCCTTCAGCTTGAAGCGCCAGCACGAATGCCTTCTTCTGTTCGGGCCGCACTCGCCCGAACACGCTGTAGCGCTCCATGGCCTGGGCTATCTGCTCGTCGGTTTCCAGTTGGCTGGCATCCACGTAATTCTGGGCATCGGGAATGCCCACCTTCTGCGCGATGCCCGACACGGTGTGCGGGTCGTCGCCCGAGATGACCTTCAAGGCCACGCCCTGCTCCTTGAAGTACTGGATGGTTTGCGCGGCGGTTGAGCGAATCTCATCGCGAATGCAGATGAACCCGAGCGGTTGCGGCGTCCCTTCGATGGCGCCGGCGTCGGTGAACCCTTCGACCTGCGCAAGCAGCAGCACGCGCGCATCGGCAGCAAGCTCGTCGAGCTTCGCCTGGATGCCCGCAAGTGCGCTCGGGTTCGACGCCAGCACGAACTGCGCCGCGCCCATCACATAGCTCTTTCCGTCTTCGAAGCTTGCGCCCGACCACTTCACGTCCGACGAGAATGGCACCACGCGAGTTGGTGCCAGGATGGGCACGTCATAACCGCTGCCCGATTTCGCCTTGAAGCGCTTCTGGATGGCCGCTGCCGTTTCGTTCGGGTCGTCATCGGAGGCGGCAAGCGAGGCGAAGATGCTGGCAAGCTGAGCCTTGTCGAGAGGCGCACCCTCCACTTCTTCGATGCCTGCAACTTCCATGGCGCCAGTGGTGATGGTGCCTGTCTTGTCCAAGCACAGCACATCCACACGTGCGAGCGTCTCGATGCAGTAGAGTTGCTGCACCAGCACCTTGCGCTGGGCCAGGCGAATCACCGCAACGGCGAGCACGGTGGAGGTCAGCAGGATGAGACCTTCGGGAATCATGCCCACCATGGCCGATACCGACGAGAGGATGGTGGAGTTCAGCTCGGTGTGCTGCAGGAAGTACGAGCTGCAGAACAGCAAGATGCCCACGGGGAACATGAAGAGGCTCACATGCTTGATGATGGCATTCAGGCTGCGCATTATCTCGGAGTTCACAGCCTTGTGCTGCTTGGCCTCGTTGGTGATCTTCGAAGCGTAGTTGTCGGCACCTACGTGCTCCACGCGCGCCCATGCCGTGCCCGAGTTCACGAACGAGCCGCTCATCAGCTCGCTTCCTGCCTGCTTTTCGATCAGTTTGCTCTCGCCGGTCAGCAGGCTCTCGTTCATCTTGCAGGTGCCTTGCAGCACCACGGCATCGGCCGGAACTTGGTCGCCGCGTCCCAGGCGCATCACATCACCCAGCACCAACTGGTCGATGGGAATCTCCATCACCATGCCGTTGCGCACCACCTCTGCCTTGGAAGCGGCCACGATGGCAAGCTTGTCGGTGGTGATCTTCGAGCGGATTTCCTGCACGATGCCGATGATCACATTGAATATGATCACCAGCATGAACAGCATGTTCTTGTACGACCCGGTGAAGAACACGAGCACAGCCAATATGACGTTCACCAGGTTGAAGAGCGTGCAGATGTTGTCGCGGAGGATATCGCCGATCGAGCGCGTCTTGATGCTGGCGTCGGCATTCACGTTGCCAGCTTGGATGGCGGCGTCGACTTGCTGTTGCGTCAAGCCAGTTGGGATGCTCTCGTCGGCCATGCGCCTTCTTCTCTCCGTATCGAGCGTACGCTATACGAAGATACCCGTTACTCATCGGAAGCAACGGCGCAAGCGAAGTGCGCCCATCAAAACTGCATGGATTCGTTGATGCCGCGGGATCAATGGAGAGGCGGCAGAAGCCCCCGTTTTGCTAGTACACGTAGCGATCTTCGTAGTTGTCGCCGTTGCCCACGGTGGAGGTGTCGCCACCCGCGGCGAACGTGATGTCCACGCGCGTCCAAGTGCGCGGGTCCACGGCGATGGATATCGTTTTCCAGCTGCCATCGATCCACACCATGTTCCAGGCGTGATAGATGCCGTTGGGCGACACGTAGCCGGTGATTATCTTGCAGGGAATGCCTTGGCTGCGCAGCATGGCAGCGGCCAGCGACGCATAGTCGAAGCAGATGCCCGAGCCGCTTGCGAGCGTTTCGTCGGGGTTCGGGATATAGCCCGTCTTGCCCGAGAGCTCGGATGCCTTGGCGCGGTCGTAGGTTATGTTATCGCGAATCCACGTGTAGATGGCGCGCAGGGCATCGCCTTCGTTCTGGGCACCCGCCACAAGCTGACGGGCCTTCGCCACGGCTGCGCTATCGGGCGTGTATGCGCAAAAGATCGAAGGGTGCAGGAACGGTGCGAACTCGCTTCCCAGGGTGACGGGCATGGTTTCCGAGAGCAGCTCCGCATAGCGGCTCTCGGTGGTGTTCTGCATGATGTTGAAGGTGTAGGTGCCATCTCCCATGTTCAGGGGCGCGAACATGGGCGTGCCATCGGTGGGCATGTCGTAGTTGTAAGCCGTTCCATCTTTTATGACCTGCAGCTTCAGGCGGCTCGAGGAAACGCCGCAGGCGCCCACATAGCCTTCGCTCAGATGGCTGGTGTCGATTCCCGTGCCGCTTGGCCCCGTTACATAGGCGGGGTCGAACGTGCACTGCGCCACCGTTGCGGGAGCCTGGAAGCTCTCGCCTGTGGTGGTTCCGCTGGCATCTTCGCCGCCACCGGCGTTGCCATTGCCATTGCCGCCTCCGCCGCATCCGGCAAGCATGCAAGCAACGGTAACCAGGCACATTGCCAGAGCAAGAAGGCGCAGCAGCTGCACGAGCCGCCCGGCGCGAATATGCGATTCCTGACCAATCACGTGGCGTTTTCCTGCCGTTTCGCAGCGATTTCGTCCGCTTAATAGATAGCTCATTATAAGGCCCGCAAACCTGGTCCGCGGGCAGAGGGCTCTTATGTTCACGGCACGCGAACAAAGCGAAGGGAGCGCGAGGAAAGAGCGAGCGAAATCATGCGCGAAGCCGTGCCAATTGACGAGAGCTCTTCGAATCCCAGCGAAAGCATCCTGCTAACTCCTTATAATGATGGATGCGAAAACATGATGATGTTGGGAGCGACTATGGCTCAAAAGCTTGCGGATAGCCAATCACTCGGCTTTTTCTGCGACAGCCTGTCTTCCATGCTGGCTGCAGGCATCCAGACAGACGAAGCGCTGCATATCCTGGCAGACGATGCGCAAGGCGACGAGAATGCAACGTTTCGCAGAACCTGCCAGCAAGTATATCGCGAGGTTATCCAGGGAAAACCGCTTGCGCGCGCAATGAGCCTCACGGGCGCGTTTCCACCCTATGCGGTGAATATGATTGCCGTGGGCGAGCGGTCGGGCAAGCTGGAGGCCACGCTGCGCAGCCTTGGTGCCTACTACGCCGAGGAAACGCGCATGTTCGCAAAGATCAAGTCCTCTTTGGGATATCCGGCTGCGCTGTTCTGCATCATGACCATCATCCTCGCTTTCACGGTGGGGCTCATCCTGCCCGTGTTCGTGAACGTGTACGAGAGCCTGGCTGGCAGCCTGACGGCAGGCTCGTTCAGTTTGGTGGCGGTTGCCATCGGCATTGGCTGGGTGGCCCTGGCTGTGACGTTCATCGTCACGGTTATCGCGCTGGTGGGCGTTGCCTTCACGCGCACCCCGCGTGGCCGCGAGCGCATCATGAGCCTTTGCGAGAAGCTGCCCGCTACCAAAAGCGTGATGTACGAACTGGCGCTCTCGCGCTTGGTGGCAGCCTTGGCGGCTTACACCGCCTCAGGCATGAACAGCGATGATGCCCTGCGCGACTCGCTTCAGGCGGTGAGCCATCGCGGCTTGCGTCAAATCGCCGAGCAAGCGCTTTCCATGATGATCGACTTGGATAACCCACGAAGCTTGGTGCAGGCTATGGCCGAGACGCACATGCTCGATACCGCGCATGTGCGCATGCTGGCCATAGGCACGCGCACGGGCAGCTTGGAAAGCGTGTTGGGTGCCTTGTCAGATGAGCTCTTCGACGATGCCATGGACAACATGGACCACGCCGTGGATGTAATCGAGCCTAGCTTGGCGGCATTCCTCACCATTGCCGTGGGGGCCACGTTGGTCTCGGTCATGCTGCCGCTCATCGGCATCATGGGTTCCATAAGCTAACCAAGGAAGGGCAATCGCGATACATGGCGAATCAGCTGCGGACATCTCGAAAGCGCAGAAGCGGCAAAGCGGAGCTCGTCGCAATCGTCGCATGCCTGTGCATCGTTGCCGCGGTGCTCTTCTTTGGGTACGAGGCATACCATCGCCATGCTATCGAGCAAGGAGCGGCTTCCATTCGTCAAACCGTGCTCGACTCTGCCCTGCAATGCGCCGCCATCGAGGGCTCGTATCCTTCCGAGCTCTCGCATCTCGAAGAGAACTATGGTCTTACCATCAACCATGGCGACTACATTGTGATCTACGACTGCTTCGCGTCCAACGTGCCACCGAGTGTGACGGTGATGCCCCGATGACGCAGCCGGGTAACACCAGCAGGGCGGCTATCGCGCCCGAGGCGCAACCCTTGCATTTCGGGCAGCGCCTGACGGGGTCGAGCCACATCTTCACCAGCGTGCTGTTCGCGGTCTTCGTGACGGTGCTGCTGATAGCCATCATCGTGGGCACCAACGTGTACCGCGTGCTCTACATGGAAGGGCAGCGAACATCGGCGCAGCGTTTGGACACGGCGCTTTTGGCGAACATCGTCAAGAGCAACGATGCAGAAGGTGCCTTTGCTCAAACCGAAGGCCCTCAAGGTCCGGTGCTTCTGATGCTCGAGTTCGCCGATGCAGGCGACTTCGAAACGCGCATCTATCAATACGATGGCAACATCGTGCAAGAATACGCGCGCGGAGGTAGCGAGCTCAATCCCGAGCGTGCAAGCGTGATAGGGCGCTCCGACGTGTTCGACTTCCATTTGGACGGCGACCTGCTCACCATTTCTACCGATGAGGGCGAAGTGAACGTGGCATTGCGCTCCGACACGAAGAGGGAATTCTGATGTCGCGCGCGAATAGAGACAACGGCCATGGTTTCAGCAACACGGCTTTCCTGGTGGAGGCGCTGATGCTGCTTGTCATGGTGGCTGGCGTGCTGGCCGTGCTGATGAGCCTGTTTGCGCAGGCATACAACATCGGCAAGCAGAGCAGGGACGAGGCTGGAGCCATTCTACTGGCCTCTAATGTGGCCGAGCAGTTCAGCGCAGCTCCAGAAGCTGGCATAACGCTTGCTCAGGATGAGGCGCATGTGGCTTGCTGCGTGGTGGTGCCACAGCAGCAAGAGGGGGGCGTGCTCTATCAGGCGCATATCACCGTATATGATAACGACGAGGCAGCAAATGCTGTTTACGGCGCGTATGGAGCAAGTGATGTTGCTGCTGATGCGGCAAGTGCGAAGCAGGGGATGCTTGCGCCTGAGGAATATGCAGCCAGTCTGAAGTCGCTATCCGCGGTCTATCAGCTGGATACGGCTCGATACGTGAGCGGGGCGATTGCATGACGGCCAAGGCACGCTCATCGGTTCGCATGGGGCCCATCACGCTGCTCGTGCTCGTGGTGGTGCTGTGCTTGGCCGTGCTCACGGTGCTTTCGCTGGTTACGGCGCGCTCCCAGCAGGCTGTCACGCAGCAGCAGGCAATCACGGTGGAAGCGGGGTATCGCAACGAGGTTGCAGCCCAGAGCTTCCTTGCGCAAGTCGATGGCATTCTGGCGCAAGGACGCGCGGGAGAGCTTGCTCGCAGCGAGGTGGTGGCTGCGGTTTCGCAGCTGTGCGAGAGCGTTGGCGAATCCACGGTGGCGGACGATCCGTTCAGCCTGGGAGGAGCTCGTACAAGCACGGCAGCGGGCGTGGCTTCCGAGAGCGCAACCTTCGATGTCGCGCAGGAGGTTTTGAGCGCCACCTTCATGCAGGATGGTGGCCGCAAGCTAGCCATCGAGATTGCCATCGAAGATGATCTGACATATGCCGTCCTTGCTTGGAGGGCCACTACCGAGTGGGTCGAGCCGGGAATGGGCAACATGCTTTGGGAAGGATAGTCGGTTTCGGCAGATTGGGGTAATCATGGATCTGGAGCAGTTTCTCAAAGAGATGGTGAGCGCGCGTGCATCGGACGTGTTCATCGTTGCAGGGCTTCCGCTGACCTACCGTGTGGACGGCGCGCAGGTACGCGTGGATCAACCATCCTTGAAGCCGCTCGATACCGCGGCTTTGGTAGGCTCGCTCTATGCGTTGGCAGGCAGGGACCTGGCAGTGTTCGAATCCAGCGCGAATCACGATGACGACTTCTCGTTCGCCATCAATGGCCTGGGACGCTTCCGTGTGAACGTGTTCCGTCAGCGTGGGTCGCTTGGGGCTGTGGTGCGCGTGATTCCCTTCTCGCTGCCCACGCCCGAGGAATACCACATTCCCGAAGAGGTCATGAGGCTTGCTGATTTCAAGAAGGGCTTGGTGCTGGTCACGGGCCCTGCGGGTGCGGGTAAGTCGACCACGTTGGCATGCCTGATCGACAAGCTCAACGCCAATCGCTCGGGGCACATCATCACCATGGAAGACCCAATCGAATACGTGCATCGCCACGGCAACTGCATCGTGACCCAGCGTGAGATTCCCACCGACGTGGCCACCTATGCAGAAGCTCTGCGCTCGGCCATGCGCGAGGCTCCCGACGTGGTGCTACTCGGCGAGATGCGCGACCAGGAGACCATCGGTACGGCAGTGACGGCAGCGGAGACAGCCCAGCTGCTTCTGTCCACGCTTCATACCTCAAGCGCCTCGGCTACGGTCGATCGCATCATCGATGCCTTCCCGGCTAATCAGCAGCATCAGATCCGCATGCAGCTATCCATGGTTCTCCAAGCGGTGGTGAGCCAGCAGCTGGTGCCTACGGTGGACGGCAAGCTGTATCCCGCTTTCGAGATAATGCTGGTGAATCCGGCCATTCGCAACCTCATTCGCGAAGAGAAGATCCACCAAATCGACAGCGCTATCGCCGCTGGCGCGGCAGAGGGCATGCGCACCATGGACCAAAGCCTCTTCAACCTAGTCAAGGAAGGGAAGGTCAGCAAGGAGACGGCTTTGCAGTACAGCTCGCACTACGACGCCTTGCGCAAGCGCTTCGAAACGGAGGAGATGTAAGCGGTGACCGTGTTCCATCATATATCGCGCGACGGCTCAAGCGACGATGCCGCAGCGCGCATCGATGCCGAGATCTCCCAGGAATTCCTCAACCGCATTCCCGGAGGCATATTCCGGTATCGCGCTGATGGCGACGAAGGTATCGACTACTTCAACCAAGATCTGTTGGGCATGTACGGTTGCGCCGATTTCGAGGAATGGAAGGAGCTTACGGGCAACACCTTCCCGGGCATGGTGCACCCCGAGGACCTCGAGCGCGTCGAGGCCGAGATCAGCGTGCAGGCCGAAAGCGTCCAGCGAACCCGTTTGCTGTATCGCATCGTTCGGCGCGACGGGGAAGTGCGCTGGGTAGAAGACGTGGGCAGCTTGGTCGTGGATTCCGATGGGCAGCCATGGTTCTACGTGACCATCATCGACATAACCGATGAGATTCGCTATCGCCAGGCACTTGAAGAGGAATACGAGCGGTTGAAGGTCATCGCGGCGCTCAGCAACGACGTCATCTTCGACATGAGCTCCACGAAAGACGCCATCGAGGTGTTCGGCGACTTCAGGGGGCGCTTCGGGCGCGACCCGCAGGTGTCCGACTTCGTTTTCATGCGTCGGCACGGCGATTCGAGCAGCATAGACCCTACGCATATCGAGAGCCAGCTGCTTCCCGCGGATTTCGACCTCAGCGATTCGCAGGATTTCGAAGTGGCGCTTCCTGGCGCTGACGGACAGCCCATCTGGTGCCGTTACCAGGCGCTCGTGCAGACGGACGAGGAGGGAAACGACGTGCGTCGCATTGGCCGCCTGCTCGACACCCACGAGATGGTGATCATGCAAGCCGAGCTGAAGCGCAAGGCGGAGCACGACAGCCTGACCGATGTGTTGAATCGCAGTGCTGCCAAGGAGCGCATTAGCGAGTGTCTCGATGGGAGCGACAGGCCCGTCACATTCATCCTTATCGATGTGGACAACTTCAAGCGCGTGAACGATGTATTCGGGCATCCCGAGGGCGATCGCATCTTGAAGGAGCTGGCCGACCATCTTCGCCATGCATGCCGCGCCGAGGACGTTGTGGCCCGTTTGGGCGGCGATGAGTTCGTAGTGTTCGCGCAGGGGCTTGGCCCGGGTGCTGCCTTGGATAGCTTGGTCAGCCGGTTGGTAAACCTCAACTTCGCACCGCTCAGCACGCAGTGCGAGGATGGCTCGACTGAGACGATGACGCCTACCATCAGCATTGGGGTGGCTTCGGCTCTGCGAAGCAACGTGGATGTGTCGGACCTTTACCAAGCAGCCGACAATGTATTATACGAAGCGAAGGCAACGGGCAAGAACTGCGCGCATTTCTGCATCGTGGAGCCCGCGCATGAGCACGATCTGAAGAGCTGAGGCTGCTGCGACGGAAGCAAGCCGCAGATGCGCCCGAATTGCCTTCAGTCGAGAGCGAAAGGATAGTCATGCAAGACCCGAACTGCATCTTCTGCAAGATTGCCTCCCACGAGGTGCCCACCAACAAGGTGTATGAAGACGACGACGTCATCGCCTTCGACGACATGGAACCGCTCATGCCGGTGCATACGCTCATCATCCCGAAGGACCACTATTCCGACATCGGCGACAACGTGCCGCCCGAGGTGCTGGCTGCAGTGTTTTCCAAGGTGGGCATGATCGCCGAGATGAAAGGCTTGAAGAATGGCTATCGCGTGCTGGTGAACACGGGCGACGATGCCAGCCAGTCGGTGCGCCACTTCCATGTGCACATCTTGGGCGGTGGTCTGATGCCGCGCCCGAACGACCAGGATTGGGGCGATTTCGCCACGAACGCCGACAAGATCCGTGCGCAGCGCGCGTTGCTGAAGGAGCATGGCCTGCTGGACGTGTAGGGTTTTGAAGGGTTGCTTGACAGCAACCCTTCTTCTTGTCCGCTCAGGCTTTCCGATGCACGCACTCTGTTCGCTCAAATCGCACGCCATGGCCACAAGGCCAATGGCACGCGCTTTTCGCGGACATAGTACGCACCTCGAAAACTCTGAGCTACTTGCTACGCCAACCTGCAACATTGATAACTGCGTTTTTGGTTTCCGGAAATGCCGTGCGCGTTGAGACCAAGAAGCGCTATTGATACCCGGTTCATCTTGCGTGTTTAGGTGTAACATCGGGGCATGTTCAAACGCCACTACAACATAATCGTCGTGGGCTGTTGTCTGCTGTTCGCGTTCGTGAATGTGGGTCTCGCCTCAACGGCGTTCTCGGTGCATCAGCCCTACATCGTGGACATGGATGGCATCGGCGATGGTAGCGGGTCGATCATCCTCTCCACCAACAAGCTCACGGCCTTTGCGGCCATGTTCTTCGTGGACCGCTACTACAGTTTGCTGGGCGACCGCCGTGGTGTGTTCTTGGCAACGATTTGCACCACCTGCGGATTCGTTGTGTATAGCCTGGCTAGCTCTCTTCCGGGCTTCATGGTGGGATCGGTGCTCACAGGCTTGGGATACGGCTGCGGTGGCATGGTGGCCGTGACCTACATCGTGAATCGCTGGTTCGCCACCAACATCGGGAGCGTCATCGGCATCGCTGCCATGGGAAGCGGGTTTTGCGCCATATTCATGCCCTATGTGGTGACGGGCATCATCCATGCGTTCTCGCTTCAAACTGCCTTTTTGGTGGAGGCAGCCATAGCGCTGGCCGTGGGCCTGCTGGTGTTCGCGCTGCTGCGCAATGGCCCCGCATCGCTTGGCATCAGCCAGTTCGGCGCCAACAAGCAGGGCGAGTCGGCCAAGCGTCGCAGCATTGGCATGGCGGGCCTGCGCCCCTCCTCCAAGTTCGCCCGCGGGTTGCTGTTCGTCTCCATTGTGGGAGTGGGCATATTCGCATGCGGTGGATCAGCCTATGTTTCGGTGCTGGCCACGTCCAGCGGGTTCAGCCCAGTGGTGGCTGCCTCCTATGTATCGGCAATTGGCATAGCCATGACCATCGCCAAGTTCTGCTTTGGCGAGATCTTCGACCGCATCGGGGTGTTCGTGGGGTCGGTCATCATCTTCTCGTGCGGGATATGCGGCTATGCTCTGTGCTGCATGGCGCCGCTTGGGAATCCCTATGTGGTGTTAGTGGGCGTTTTGCTGATGGGCGTTGGCATGGTGGCTGGCTCGCTTGGCATATCGGTGTGGTCAATCGACCTCTCCACACCCGAGACGCGCGCTCGGCAAATTCGCAGCTTTCAGATGCTCTACCAGCTTGGTGGGTTCATCGCGAACTTCGCTCCCGGCTTCGTGAAAGACCTGACGGGCAGCTATGTGTTCGCCTACGCGGGGTTCGGGCTGATCGCGCTTATCACAGCAATTGTTATCTTGGGCTATTACCGCAAGTATCGCATGACGAAGAAGGGATAGGCTGCACAAGGGCATTCACGCGGCCATCTCCGTCTCGCGTTTGGCTTTCCCTATGGACTCTTTGCGCTAAACTGCACTGATAGCAGTACAGCAAAGGAGGCCTTATGGTGGCATCGGCAAAGGCGACAACGAAGGATCCAAGCAAGCGGAAGATGAAGCTCATCGCGCTTCTGCACATCTTGGAGTCGCAGACGAGCGCAAGCGAAGGGCTCACTATGCCGCAGCTCATCGACCGTTTGGCACAGCAAGGGATACCGGCCGAGCGCAAAGCACTGTATCGCGATATCGACGTGCTGCGCAGCGCCGGCTACGACATTCAGAAGCTGCCGACGCGGCCCGTGCAATATGCGCTGGTGCGCACCGAGCTAGGTATCGACGACGTCATGATGCTGGTGGATGCCGTGCAGTCGAGCCGCTTCCTTACGCAGCGCAAGTCGCAGCAGCTGGTGAATGGCTTGAAGGGCTTGGTAAGCGAGAAGGAGCAGCGCAGCTTGGAGAAACGCGTGCACGTGCACAACCGCGTGAAGAGGCAAACCGACTCCGTATTCCATAATGTTGACCTCATCCACAAGGCCATCAAAGCCAAGCGCAAGATCGATTTCTCGTACTTCAGCTACGACAAGTCGCTTCGCCGCAAGGCGCGCCATGGGGGCAAGCGCTACGTGCTGACGCCCGTCGCCGTGATCTATGCCGATGCGAACTACTACTTAACCGCCTACGACGACGAAGACGATGCGATAAAAACGTATCGCGCGGATCGCATGGAGTTGCTGCAGATATCCGATGAGCCTGCAACACGCTGCCCGGCCATCGCCAACTACGAATGCGACGAGTTCGCGTATCAGAGCTTCGGGATGTTCCATGGCAAGCCGACGGTGGTCACGCTGCGCGTGGAAGAAGCGCTCATGGATGCGATCGTCGATCGGTTCGGGGTTGACGTCGCAATTGCGAAAGTGGGGAGCGACTATGCTGATGTGCGCGTGAAGGTGCAGGTCAGCCCTCAGTTCTTCGGTTGGGTTGCGGGCTTGGACGGCCATGTGGGCATTCGCGCGCCCAAGAGCGTGGTAGAGCAATATTGCGACTGGCTTGCTGCACTTGCTAAAAACATGTGCGCGGAGTAGGAGAAGCCATGACGTTCGACTACAAGAAAGAATTCAAAGACATCTATCAGCCCTCGCGCACGCCATCGATTATCACCATGCCGCTTGTAAATTATGTTGCCGTGCGTGGCCAAGGCGACCCTAATGCTGAAGGTGGCGCGTATCAAGATGCGCTGCGCATGCTTTACGGCATCTCGTTTACTATCAAGATGTCGCCGAAAGCTGGGCATGCTCTCGAAGGGTATTTCGAATATGTTGTGCCGCCCTTAGAGGGGTTCTGGAAGCTGCCCGGTGGCGTGTTCGGTCCTTCACGTAAGAGCGAGTTCGAATGGATTAGTTGCATTCGCCTGCCCGAATTTGTTACGCCCGACATGTTGGAATGGGCAAAGCAGGCGGCAGCGGAGAAGAAGGGCGAGGATTTTTCGCAGGCACAATTCTTAACTGTCGAGGAAGGCCTTTGTGTGCAGTGCATGCATATTGGCTCCTACGATGAAGAGCCTGCTGATATCGAGCGCTTGGAGTGTGAAGATGGCGTATCTCAGGCTTTAACGCCTATTCTTCGCCGTTCCAGCAATAGGTGCAAATCTTCTCGCGGGGAAGGCCGATGGCCTCCAGCATGCCGTCGAGCGATTGGTAGCTTAGCGAGTCGAAGCCCATCTCCTCGCAGATCGTCTGCACCAGGCATTTGCCGCGCTCGGTGGAGGAGTCGATGTACTCATCAAGGTGCTCTTCGCCATCGTTGCCTTCGAGCTTCTTCATGGCGCGGCGCCCGATGAGCTCCATCACCGAGTTGCTGCGCGAGAACGACAGGTACTTGCAGCCGAACATGATGGGCGGGCATGCCGAGCGCATATGCACTTCGTTGGCACCGGCGTCGAAGAGGAAGTCCACGGTGTTCTTAAGCTGCGTGCCACGCACGATGGAGTCGTCAACTAGAAGCAGCTTCTTATCTTTGATTAACTCGGGAACGGGCACCAGCTTCTTCTCGGCCACCTTGTCGCGCATCTCTTGGTTGGTGGGCATGAACGAACGGGGCCATGTGGGCGTGTACTTGATGAACGGGCGTCCGAAATCCACTCCGGACTCATGGGAGTAACCGATGGCATGAGGCGTCCCTGAATCCGGCACGCCGCCAATGTAGTCCACTTCGGGCATAACACCGCGCTCGCGTTCGTTTCGAGCCATGATGGCGCCGTTACGGTAACGCATGACTTCTACGTTCACGCCCTCGTAGTTCGAATTGGGGTAGCCGTAATACACCCACAAGAATGCGCAGATCCGCATCTTGTCGCCAGCAGGGGCCAGGGTTTCGAAGCCCTCGGGTGTGATGCGCACGATCTCGCCCGGGCCTAGCTCGTACTCATCTTCGTAGCCGAGCTTCTGATAGGCGAACGACTCGAAGGCCACGCAATGGCCATCGGCATCCTTGCCAATCAACACGGGAAGCCGTCCCATGGAATCGCGTGCGGCGATGATGGCGCCGTCTGCGGTCATGATGAGCAATGTGAGCGAGCCGTCCACTTTCTCCTGGGCGAACTTGATGCCCGACACGAGGTCCGACTTCTCGTTGATGAGCGCAGCGATGAGCTCGGTGGTGTTCACAGCGCCAGAGCTCATGGCCATGAACTGGTGCGTGCCATCCGCGAAGTACTGGGCCACCAACTCTTCAGCGTTGTTCACTATGCCTACTGTGGTTATGGCGTAAAGGCCCAGATGCGAGCGCACCAAAAGCGGCTGGGGGTTGGTGTCGGAGATGCAGCCTATGCCCGCGTTACCGCGAAAGTCGCTCATGTCGTCTTCGAAGCGCGTGCGAAACGGCGTGTTCTCGATGGAGTGGATCTCGCGTTGGAAGCCGACCTCGTCGTCGAAGTAAACCAATCCTGCGCTTTTCGTGCCCAGATGCGAATGGTAATCCACGCCGAAGAACACGTCGTACACCACGTTGCGCTTCGATGTTGCGCCAAAGAATCCGCCCACGGCTCCTCCTAGCCGGTTGATTGAACACCAGCAGTATACGCTAATGCACGAAGGCGTTCTCCTGTTATTATCCTGCGCGACATCGCATGGAATATCGGTGGCTGGTATCATGTGGTTGCTCAATCTGACGCTTGTGCAAAAGGAGGATAAACGTGCGAGTACGGCGTCTTCTCATCGCGCTGATGAGCGCGGTTTCGTTGGTGGCATGCGCTGTGGCGCTTGCCGGGTGCGCAGCTCAAGGCACTCAAGGTGGTTCGAATGCGCCAACCGGCGAGTCGAGCGAAGGGGCGCAGGCATTCGAGGGGCTTTGGGAGCTCGTGCAAACCACAAGCGATGGCACCGTTGTCACGCAAGAGGGCATCGAGCGGTTGAAGGCGTTCGGGCTGGATGTGCATCTGGAGCTTGCAAGCGATGGCTCGGCTATTCTGAACCTGTTCGATAGTGCCGAGGAAGGCACGTGGAGAGCATCGAGCAGCACCGAGGCGACCATCGAATTCCCAGGCGATGAGACCATCGACATACATATCTCCGAGGGAATCTTGTACATGCCGCAAGGCACCGATCAGCTTGAGTTCGAGAAGAGCGCCGACGGGTCGAGCTCGCCAGCTTCCCAAGCTCAGGTGCGCAACATCGAGCCCATCACGCTTGTCGACGATGCGAACGTGCTCATCCAGATCAATCAGCTGCGCTCTGACCAAGTGGGGGATGTGGGCTACGTGATGCGCGTTGACAACAAGACCAACCAAGTCATTCGCATAAGCGCTGTTGAGGATACCTTCTCTATCGACGGGCAGATGGTGAATCTGTTGGGTGGTCAAGCATTGCAGCCAGGCAAGTACGCGAACGTGTTCTTCTGGTTCGACAACGCGGTTTCGGGTCCCCAGAGCATCGATGAGCTCGGCCAGGTCGAGGGCACCTTGCAAGTGACTAACGCCGATGGCTCGCAAGTGCTTGCCGAGTACCAGGTGCAGTTCTAGGCAACCATGGCGCGCAAGCAGCTCATACTCGATCGCTACGAGGTAGTTGGCCTGGCTGGTTCAGGCGGCTTTGGCACCGTGCAGATTGCTTGGGACCGTCGAATCCAGCGCAAGGTGGCCATCAAGACCATTCAGCTGACCGACCGCGATGCGCGTCGTGCGGCGCTTCCTGGCGCCGATGCCGTTGCGGTGACAGAAGATGCCAACGAGACGGCGAAGGAGCAGGCTCCTGCCGTAAGCGAGGAATCAGCACCGCGCACACCGCCCAGGGCGCAAACTCCTGCCGAGGCCCGCGCGCGCCGCGAGGCCGAGACGGCTCAGCGAGCAGCCGAGCAAGAGGCGCTTTCCCAAGCGTGGGAAGAGCCCTGGGTGCAAGTGCCGCAAGACGTGATCAACACGCTCTCGCTTGATTCCCTGCCTGTGATTGACCTCGAGGCAAACAAGGCGCAAGGTGCCCAGGAGCAGAAATCCCGTGCGAGCAGCTTGGTATTGCCAGAGGTGATGGGTGAGGAAGCTGTCAAGGCTGACAAGCCCACCGGGGCCGACGATGCTACCGAGGCACTCGATGTCATTGACGAGGGTGCTACGTGCGTCATTCCGTTAGCGGTGGACGAGGCTGTGCTGGAAGACGACGAAATCGTCCCTGACGAGGCGATTGACATCTTCGAGCAGGAAGACGACGAGTTTTCGGACGAGCCAGACGAAGCGCTCGACCCAAGCGAGCTTGCTGATGCGGATGCGCCTTGCGAGCCAGATGACGATCTGGTTGCGCCCACCACGATAATCGAAGAGGCGCGCCGCTCGCTCAAGGACCTCTCGGCGTTCGATGCGCATAGCTCGTGGGATGGCAAGCACCCGTGGGACGATGCCGACGACGCTTCTGACGACGACGCACCCGATCGCCCAGGTGAAGACGGGCATATCACCGCTTTGGCGCACATTCCCGGTTTGGATGAGGCGCGTACGGCGGCAAAGCTCTCCGACCCGCGCATCGTGGCCGTCTACGACTTCGAGGTGCGCGGCCAAGTGGCCTATCTCATCATGGAGTACATCGAGGGCATCACCCTCACCGAGCTTTTGGCCAACTACGCGGATTACCTCACCATCGACATGGTGACGGGCGTCTTCGATGCCGTGGCAGGCGCATTGGAAATCGCACATGATGCAGGCGTGCTGCATCTGGACATAAAGCCCGACAACATCATCATCAACAAGGACGGCCAGGCAAAGGTGACTGATTTCGGCCTGGCCACCTTGGCAGATGCCTCTGGCGGAGGCTTTGCGGGCGGTGGCACCATCGGCTACATGCCGCTTGAGCAGATGCGTCGCGAGAGCCTGGATGCGCGCACCGACGAGTGGTCTCTTGCAGCTGTTGCCTACGAGATGCTCACGGGCTCCAATCCCTTCCGCGCGCGAACGCTGGCCGAAGCCGAGAGCGCCATTATGGAGGCAGAGCTGCTGCTTCCCTCGCTTTGCTGGCCATCGCTCGACTCTCAGCTGGATGACGTGATCTTCTATGCGCTCGACCCCAACCGGGAAGAACGCTATGCGAGCATCGAGGATTTCGCCGATGAGGTCGACAAGTTCTTGGGCGATGCAGCAGCAGGCGAAGAGCAGCTTGCGCTGGTGGTGGAAGACGCGCTCATGGGCCAGCCCGAAGATGCGCAGGCAGATGCCACGGCTCTAGTGCAAGAAGATGGGGGACGTCGGGGACCGTTCGGGTTGTTCGGTCGTCGCGACAAAAACGCCGAGGCTGGTGACACGCGCCTCATGCCCGGGCAAGAGCGAGATGCGCGCTTGCGCGAGGACGGGGGAGTGCTGCAAGGCGGCAGTCGTGGGAACAAGCGCGGTCGCCGGGGCGGCTTGTTCGCGCCGCGCGAAGATGAGCATGTCGTGCGCGATGCGCTTGCCGAGAAGCTCGACCGCTTCGACCCGCGCGAGAGCTTCGATGACCTGGCTGACGAGATGGGCGATGTGGTGGAGCGCATCCCGCGCGCGCCTTTGTTCCAGCGCGTTCCCGAGAAGCTCGTGGAGGCTGGTGCGCGCGTGTTCAGCGCAGGCGGCTCGGCCTTAGTGGGTGCATATGCGCTTTCGAATATCGAGTTTCTCTCGGTGATACCCGGGGGCGGTTCGGTCCTGGCCACTCTGATCGCAGCAGCCGTCTTTGCCGCTTTAGGGGCAATCCTGCCGCTTTATGGCGCGCTTGTTGCCTTCTGCGTTCTGGGTATCAGCATCTGCTTGGCAGGGCACCCCATCGTAGGTGCGGTTCTCATCGTGGCAAGCGCTTTGTGGTGGTACGTAGTAGGGCGCGAAGGGCCGGCTGAAAGCAATGTGGCGCTGCTGGGCCCGCTGGCAGGAAGCATTGGTGGAGCTGCGGTTACGCCTCTTTTCGCAGGTGCGGCGCTCAAGCCTCTGCAGGCGGCTATCACCATGGTGTATTGCGTGTTGGTGGCATGCGTGTTCGCCTCGCTTGGCTCTGAATCGCTTTTGGGATGGGACATCTTCGCGCATCCCTCGTTTCTAGATACGAACATCACCTTGGCGTTCGGCCGCATGTTCACTCGTCCGCTCACTTGGACGATGGCGGCGGGATGGATTGGGGGAGCGGTGCTGTTCTCGCTGCTGAACTTGGGCGGGCGTCGCTGGACGTTCGTGGCGGGACTCATCGTGTGCGTGGCATGCGTGCTGGCTGGCACGCTGGTGTTCACGGCTCCCACGCCACAGCTCTTCATCTCGCTCATCGTGGGCGCAGCCATTCTGCTCGTCGTATTCGTGTAGAGCATTGCTGGCGTCTTAGCGCTTTGGGCTCAACGCGCACGGCAAATCCTCAAGCCAAAACGCGCATCTGGCCTTGATGCGCGCTGCCTTGGCTTCGCACCCATGCGCTACGGCGAAATCTTTCACGAACCTGCAGGGTATTCGCACCTGAATCAGATTTCACCTGCGCATGTGGGCTGCAGAATCGGCAGCGTCACATCAAAGCCAGATGCGCTAGTTCAATCGATGCTACTTGCAGGCAGATTCGGTGAGGAATAGCACGCCCAAGGTGCCCGGTCCGCAGTGACAGCTGATGGTGCAGCTAGCCAGCGTGTCATGGATGTGCTTGGGATGGATGCGCTCCTCTAGCACTTCGCGCGCCACATCCACGCATTCCTGCGGGATATCGGTATGCGTGATGAACACGTGGTCGTTGATGATGTCGGGGTATTTGTCCATCTGGTCGGTTACGTAGCGGCGCACGACCGACTTCAGCTTCCCATGGTATTTCTTGTCCACCGTCATCGCGCCGCTTTGATTGTCGACGATGATGGATGGCTTGATCTTCAGCATGCTGGCGAAGATGGCTTCGAATGCGCTGCAGCGACCGCCTGCGTGCATGAATTCTAGCGTGTCCAAAATGAAGCTCGCGTGCGTGTGGCTGCGAAGCTCGGCGAGCTCGGCCATGATGTTGCCAGCCTCCCTGCCAGCTTCGATGAGCTCGCCTGCGCGAATGAGCAGAAGCGACGTGCCCGTGGAAAGCGTCTGCGAATCCAGCACATGCACGCGGGGGTCGTCCTTGGCGGCGCTTGCGGCATGCTCAGCCGAGCTGGTGATGGCGCCCCCTAAGGTGATGTGGATGAGCTCGTCGTATTCCTGCAGAAGCCGATCCCATACCACGCGGTATTCCTCTTCGTTCACTGCGCCGGTTTGCGGCAAGCTGCCGTCTTCCCAGAATGCCTCGAACAGGTCACCCGGGTGAATGTCGATGTTGTCGTGGTAGGCTTTGCCTCGCGAGATGATGGTGTAGGGCACGAACGTGATGTTGTAGCGCTGCTGGAGCTCGTCACCGATATCGCAGGTGCTGTCTGCGCAAAGAGCGATCTTCTTCATGGCTCTCCTTCGCTGGCTCTCGGGCTCTTCTCTATTGCAGCAGGGCGGCAACGCGGCCAATGAGCGGTTCGAAGCTCACACCGCGGTCTTGGAAGCTTGGCTGCTTGGTGGACACCACGATGGCATCGGCCGTAAGGCCGCCTGCGAACCATGCCGCTTCGTAGAGGTCCTTGCCTGCAAGAAGCGCGGCAAGCAGGCACGAGCAATACAAATCGCCGGTGCCATGCAGCATGTAGGGCACGAACGTGTTGTGCACTTCGAACAGGTCGCAATCCACGCCGCCAACGAAGTTGCGTATCTGATCCTCGCCATCGCGTTGGATGCCCTTCAGCACCACGTTCTTGGCGCCCTTGCCGATGAGGGCATCGATTATGCGCCTGGCTTCGTCATCGGAGATGTTCGTGCCATGCCACTGCTCGCCTAGGATGATGGCGGCTTCGGTCAGGTTGGGGGTCAGAACATCGGCATCGCTCGCAAGCGCGGCCATGGCATCGCACAGCTCGGGCGTGTAGGTGGGATACACCTTGCCATGGTCGGCCATGACGGGATCCACAACGCGCAGCGCTTGGGGGAACATGTCGTAGATCTCGCGGATGATGTCCACCTGCTCCGGCGCGCCCAGAAAGCCCGAGTAGACGGCATCGATCTGCACATCGATCTTCCTCCAGGCATCCAGGTAGTCTTGCAAGATGCTCGTGGTGTCGTGCATGTACCAACCTGGGAATGCGGTATGCGACGAGAAGATGCCCGTGGGCACGGGGCACACGTCGGCGCCGGCAGCAGAGAGCACGGGAATGGCGACGCCCAGCGAGCATTTCCCATAGCCGCAGAGGTCATGAACGGCGGCAACGCGGGGAATGTAGTCTCCCTCGCGTTGGAACAGCACAGGTGCATTCGGTGATTGCGCGATGCTCATTGCGAATCCTCCCTAGTCCTTCTTCGCTTCTGCCTCGTCGTCTTGGTCGTCTTCATCGTCATCGTCATCGTCTTCGTCGTCATCATCGTCGTCGAAGAGCGACCATTCATCCGATTCCTTCTTCTCTCCGCGATCTTTGTAGAGCTTGCGCGTGCGTATCTCCAGAATGGCGGCAATGATGATGCAGATTATCAGCGATGCGCCAATCAAGATGCCCATCCCGGCATACGTCTCGAAGATGAAATGGTAAATCTGTTCGAAATCCATGTGCACCTCGCGAATGACTTGAGATTCGTTCGTTTTGATGGCGACAATACTAGCACTGGTTTTGACCTATACTAAAGAACGCTAATCATTCGATTGGGGCCAAAAGGGGAATCGCCCATGCTAGATTTGAAATTCGTTCGCGAGAACCAAGAAGCTGTCGCCGAGGCCATGCGAAACCGCAACGCTGCATGGGATGCAGCGCTTTTTGCCAAGCTCGACGAGCAACGGCGCGATGCCATTCAGCGCGAAGAGTCGCTGCAAGCTGAGCGCAATGCGCTTTCCAAGCAGATCGGCGAGTTAATGAAGGCAGGCGATGCTGCCCAAGCTGACGCGTCCAAAGCGCGCGTGGCCGAGATCAAAGACGAGCTGGTTGCCATCAGCGATACGCGCGACAAGGTTGACGAGCAGATGCGCGATCTGCTGCTGGGTACGCCGAACATGCCCTCCGACGCCACGCCTGTAGGCAAGGACGAGAACGACAACCCCGAGGTGCGCCGGTGGGGCACGCCCACCCAGTTCGACTTCGAGCCCAAAGCGCATTGGGATCTTGGGCCCGAGCTTGGCATCATCGATTTCGATCGCGGCGTGAAGCTGGCAGGGAGCCGCTTCGTGGTGCTTGGCGGCATGGGGTCGCGCCTCGAGCGCGCGCTCATCAGCTTCATGTTGGACACGCACACCAGCCGCGGCTATAAGGAATGGTGGCTGCCCGCCATGGCCAACACCGAAACCATGACTGGCACCGGACAGCTGCCCAAGTTCGAAGACGATATGTTCAAAACCCGCGAGAACCTCTATCTCATTCCCACGGCCGAGGTGCAGCTCACCAACTTGCATGCTGGCGAGACGCTTGACGTTGCCGACTTGCCTAAGCATTACACGGCCTACACGCCCTGCTTCCGCGAGGAAGCGGGAAGCGCCGGGCGCGATACGCGCGGGCTCATTCGCGTGCACCAGTTCGACAAGGTGGAGATGGTGAAGGTGGTCGAGCCCGAAACGAGCTACGACGAGCTGGAGTCCATGACCGCCGATGCCGAGAACATCCTGCAGCTTCTCGGCTTGCCTTATCGCGTGATCTCGCTTTGCACAGGCGATATCGGTTTCTCATCCGCCAAGACCTACGACGTGGAGGTTTGGTTGCCCTCTTATGACGCCTACAAGGAGATCTCGAGTTGCTCGAACTGCACCGACTTCCAGGCGCGTCGCATGGGCATGCGCTACAAGGATCCCGAGCATTTCAAGGGCACGCGCTACGTGCACACGTTGAACGGCTCGGGGTTGGCGGTTGGCCGTACCATGGCTGCGATCATCGAGAACTACCAGCAGATCGATGGCTCCATCAAAGTGCCCGATGTGCTGGTGCCCTACATGGGCGGTGTTGAGTACATCCGCCCCGAGTCGCAGTAGGTGCATGAACGAAGACGACCTCACAGAGCTCCTTCCTCCGCTGCGCGACGATTCCTCGCAACCATCGGGACAGCTTGTCGGCGACGATGGCCATGACCTTCTTGATGGGGACGCGACTGCGCCAGTGGCGGATGACGCGTATTTCCTGAATGCGGATTTCGACGACGCGGAAGGCGCGTTTCTTCGAGCCGATTATGAATCGAGTGCAGAAGCGGGCTACGAAGAGGGGTTCGTTGGCATGCCCGACCAGGATGCCGCATTGGCAGCAGCCTTGGGCGAAGCGGCAATTGCGCAAGGTGCTCAGCGCAAGCATCGCTTTCGCTTGCGCAGATGGCATGTGATCGTTTCTGTCGTGCTGGTGGTGATGATAGCAATCGTCACCATTACGGGCTCGTTCTTCTGGAATCGGTGGTACCGTTTCGATGATGCGCAGGACATCCAAGGCCAGTGGTATGTGGCGGGTACAGATGCTGCGATCGACATCACGCAGGACCAGTTGGTGTTCAACGAGGATACCGCGTATCGGTATTCGTTGAACGCCGAGGACAAGACCATCTCCTTCAAGCTGGGCAACTTGGATGGGTTGGCGCATTATTGCTTTTTCGAAGATCGAAAAGTGCTCATCATCATGGATGGCGAGAACTATACGCGCTGGGGCACTGCGGGCGACGATTTCCTCATCTCGCTCGATAACCTTGCATCGCTGAGCGAGGGATGGGTTCCCCATTATCCCGAGGGCGAGGGCATCATCGTGCTCACGCGCTCTCCCAACAAATACGGCTGGGGCGATTACTCGTACAAGATCGTAGCTGATGGAGAAGAGGCGAACGGCTCGAGCAAGGCAGCTGCAAACGACCAGCAGTCCAAGCCACCAGACCAAGGCAGCGAGGGACAAACCGACCAGGGCGGCTCGACGGATGGCAATGCCTCCGGTGGCAAGCAGGGTTCAGGCGAAGGCGCGGGAGCGGACGAGAAGCCGAGTGCTGGCGATCTGTTCGCCTCGGTTTCCGACATCGCGCAGGATCCGGGCTCCTCTGCAGAAGGCAACGCTCAAGATGGCACTGCAGCGCAAGGCCCTGAAGATGCGAGCTAGCCCACCACGCTCGCCTGTGTCCCAAGGCAAGGTTCCGCTGGTCGTGGAAGCCATCACGGTGCAGACCGGAAGGCTCGTATGCGACGTGCGCATCAAAGAGGGCTTCCCGTACTACGTCACGCCTGAGCTGGCTGGTTTGGCTTGTGCTCGGTTTCCCGATTTGCCACACCATGCATGCGTGAACGACGAAGGGCAGCACTTCGGCGACGTGCTGGACCATACGTCGTTGCCGCACTTGTTGGAGCATCTTGCCATAAGCCTGCTGGTGCGCAGCGCGCAAAGCAAAAATGCATCGTTTCAGGGAACCACCGAATGGACGAGCGAGACAGAGGGAAGGGCGCGCATCCAAGTGAGTTTCGTCGACGATTTGGAAGCGCTGCGTGCATTCGACGAAGCGCTGCGGTTCCTGAGCGATGCTGTGCTAATCTGTTGCCCATGACCGATTCTCACATCACATTCGAGAGCGCGCCCGATAAGGTTGCTCACCGCGTTACGAAGATGCGTCCTTCCGCAGTGCGCAATCTATTCGCGGCTACGCAGCGCCCGGACGTCATCTCGCTTTCGGGCGGCATGCCCGATGTGTCGCTTTTGCCCAAGAGCGCCGTACGCAAGGCAGCCAAAGCTGCTTTGGAGCGCCAATCGGTGACGCTGCAATATGGGGGCACCAATGGCGTTGCGGAAACAGCGCAGGTGTTCTGCGACATCATGCGCGATATCGGCATTCGCCATAAGCCCGAGAACATCATCGTGACCACCGGCGCCCAGGAGGCGCTCGATTTGATCGGCAAGACGTTTCTCGACGAGGGCGACATCTGCATCGTCGAGGGACCAACCTATCTTGGGGCGCTCCAGGCGTTCTCCGCCTACGAGCCCGACATCCGCACCATTGCCTTCGACGAGGACGGCATGCGCATGGATTTGCTGGAAGAGGAGCTCGAGCGCATTGGCAAGAACAATCCGCGTCTCAAGTTCCTCTACACCATTCCGAATTTCCAGAACCCCGGTGGCGTGACGATGTCGCCCGAGCGTCGCAAGCGCTTGATCGAGCTCTCGCATGAGTACGGGTTCATCGTGGTGGAAGACGATCCCTATGGCCGTTTGCGCTACGAGGGCGGCCATTGCCTTCCGCTCAGAGCCCTTGACGATAGCGTGATCTACCTTGGCACCATATCCAAGATGTTCGCAGCGGGCCTGCGCGTAGGATGGATTGCCGCAATGCCTGGCGTGATCTCGAAGATTAGCCTGATGAAGCAGGGAACCGATCTGTGCGGGAGCCAATTCGACCAGGTTATGGCGGCAGCGTATTTCACAGAGACGCCTTGGCAGAACACGCTGCAGAAGTTCGTGAAGGTCTACGACAAGCGTCGACGCGCCATGCTCGATGCACTCGATGAGTTCTTCCCGCCCGAGGCAAGCTGGACGCACCCGCAAGGCGGCTTCTTCGTATGGGTCACGCTTCCGCCCTACATCGACACCGAGTCGATGCTGGCTGAGGCTCTCGAGCAAGGCGTCACCTATGTGCCCGGCAATGGATGCTTCCCCGACCCCAGCCAAGGGCGCAATTGCATGCGCATAAACTTCAGCTACGAGTCGCCCGAGAACATCCGGGAAGCCGTGCGCCGCCTTTCGGTGGTCATCGAGGACAAGTTGGAGCTCAGCCGCGCGTTCATAGCGGCGGGGGCTTTGAAGGAGTAGCAAGAGCGGTCGCTGCGATCGGCACATTGCGAGGGCAGCGCATCGCGTTTCGCAAAGGAGCAGGAAGATGGCCAAAGTTGCAGTGCTCATGGGCGGAAGCTCGTTCGAGCGCGAGTTCTCGCTGAACAGCGGCAAGAACATATGCGCCAGCTTGGAGGCGGGCGGTCATCGCGTGGTGCCGCTCGACACCAACGAAGAGCTCGTTCCCACGTTGCGCAGCGAGCGTCCCGACGTGGTATACAACGCCTTGCATGGCAAGCATGGCGAAGATGGCACCATCCAAAGCTTGCTTGAGTTCTTGGAGATCCCCTTCGTGGGCTCGCCAGCCAGCGTATGCCATCGCTCTTGGAACAAGGACGCGCTTCACTCGTCGCTTATCAAGTATCGCGATATTTCCGGCGAGGACGATGGCGTGGCATCGTGGCCTCCCGGCGTCTACATCGCCAAGGACGCTTTCAAGAACATGGGCGCGGCATCGGCGCTCGATTTGGTGGAGAGCCGCATTCCTGGTGGATACCCCGTATGCGTTAAGCCGGCTCATGGTGGCTCGGCTCTTGGCATCCATAAGGTGCAGAGCGTGGAAGAGCTCGCCACGGCCATTCTGGATGCGCTCTCCTACGACGACGCGGTGAACATCGAGCAGTGGATCGACGGCGTGGAGCTTTCGGTGGCAGTGCTGGGAACCGGGTGGGATGCCCGCGCGCTGCCGCCTGTTGAGATATGCGCGCATACCGAGTTCTTCGATGCCGAGGCGCGCATGGATGCAACGCTGGTCGACTACTATTGCCCCGTGCGCATGGAGTCGCTTTCGCCCGACCCTGCCGAAGCCCAAGCCATTCGCGCCGAGATCGAGCGCGCCGCGCTGGAGGTCTATCGCGCCTATCGGGTTGAGGACCTCGGGCGCATCGACCTCATCTGGGATGGAGGGGCTGCTCGCTGCTTCGAGGTGGATGTGTCTCCCGGCATGACCGACAACTCGCTTTTCCCCCTTGCGGTAGAAGCAGCGGGGCTTTCGCTCACCGACGTCCTGAACGAGCTCGTCGCCCAATACGTCTAACTTGCCACTTCCGCAAGGCGTGCCTCGGCCTCAATGTGACACGGCATTTCCGGAACCCAAAAGCGCAGGCGCTTGCGCCGCAGCGCTTTGGCTTGAGGATTTGCCGTGCGCGTTGAGGCCGAGGCACGCATAGGGCAATCTGCATTGCTTGATTGCAACGGTCTGATAACCGATTGTTGCAATTCGGAGGAGCTTGACGGTAGTTTTCCGGAGTTGCGTATAATGAGGCCATCGGTAAGAACTCAAGGAGGTCATCATGTCCAAGTTCACTGCGTTTCTCTTCGGAGGCCTGGTCGGCGCCGGTTTGGCTCTCGCCTTTGCGCCGCAATCGGGCGACAAGACGCGCGCCATGGTTCAGGAGAGGGCGAATGCCCTGGCTGGCGAGGCGAAGAGCTTCGCAGACAACATGCCCGATGCGCTCCAGGATGCTTATCAGAACGTTGTTACTCAGGGAACGAACATCGTGAACAACGCTACGGCGAAGATGAAGGAAGTGACCGGTGCCTCCAGCGTTCCCGAGGATGCCGACGAGCTTCGTGCGAAGATCGAGGCTGCCCGTCAGCGCATCGCTACTCAGGTGATGGAGAATGCCGAGCAAAGCAAGACCATCGCTGGCAACGCGGCTGCCGAAGTGAAGAACTTGGCCGACAAGGCCGACGTGGCTGCCGATGCCGCAGCAGACGAGCTGAAGGACAAGGCCGCCGAAGAGGCTGCGAAATAGGTTCGTCACCATTGCAAGCAAGCGAGACCAAGCGTCCTTCCTCGAGGTAGGGCGCTTTTCTCGTTGAAGCTTTGGGTAGGGAAGGCAGCGCATGAAGGTATATTCCACCGCGGGCCTCATGGGGAAGCGGGTCGTTTGCGGCCCCAAGCGCAAGCGCCTCGGCAAGGTGCATTGGTTCATCATGCATCCCACCGAGTGCAAGGTAATCGGTTTCACGGTGAAGCGCCCCGATGCCGCGCTCATGTTCCATCGCAAAGACGTCTTCGTGAAGGTGTCAGATTTTTCCTACGACGATGATGAGCTTCTAGTCACAGGCAAGACCTTCGCCGCAGATGTCGAAGCTGGCAAGGCTTGCGGGGTGAATTGGAACGATTGCGTGATGTGGTGGGGCATGCCGTTGACGAGCGAATCAGGTGAGCTCGTGGGCTACGTTGCCAACGTGCGCTTCGAGGAGCAATCAGGTCAAATCGTCAGCGTGACGGCTGGCAAGGGAAGCGCGACCGACCTCGTTTTGGGCAAGCGCACGCTGCCCGCAAGCATGGTGCTTGGCTTCAGGCGCGGGATCGTCGGGGGACTGGTGCAAAGCTACCAGCAGCTCAACGACCTCGATTCCGAGCAGCGTGGCGCCATCCTCGTTTCCGATGAAGCGCTCGAGATTCCCGCCGAAGGCGGCGTGGCAGCAGCTGCTGGCAAGGCAACCGCGGTTGTGACGCATAAGGTGAAGGAAGGAACTGCAAAGACCAAGGTCACCGTGCAGCAGAAGGTGGACGAGATGAAGCCCGCCGCTCAGAAGGCTGCGCAAAAGACCGATGAGATGGCCAACAAAGGCGCTTATGCTCTTGGCAAGCAGCTTGGCAAGGCATCTGGCATGTTCGCGGCCTTCAAGGAGGAATACCAAAAGGGCCTCGAAGAGGATGACGCCGACGAGCAAGCAGGCTCGGAAGGGAAGCGTTCGTGACCGCCCCCGAGCAGATGGTAGGCGACCACGGCCAGCGCCTCCGCGACGCCTATTGGCGTGGCGAGATGCGCAATGGTCCCTGGCGCCCGCTTTCCATCGAGGATGCCCAGCGCTTGGCACCTGGACGCCCCGGCAATGTGTCCCAACGCGCGCGCCAGCTCTACGCAGCCGAGAACATGCGCCACAAAGACCGCGTCGTCGCGGCGCTCTACGCGTTCTTCCTCGGCATGATTGGCATGCATAAGTTCTACCTCGGCTACAACCAAGCCGGCTTCGTCATGATGGCCACCAGCATCATCGGCGGCATCTGTACCTTCGGGCTTGCCGCGCTCGTGATCTGGGTGCTCGCAATCCTCGAGGGGGCGTTCTACCTTTCGAAGACGCAGACGAGATTCGAGGAAGTTTACGTCACCAACAACCGCGACTGGCTCTGAGGCTCCGTGGCTGGCTAGTTTTAGCTGCGGGGCTCACTTACGTAGCGAAGTACGCTACGCTCGCCTCTCACTAAAACTATCTCAGCCACGGAGCCTCAGAGTCTTAACTGAGTACGCGGCACTCAACCCTCGTCAAAACTGCCTCCGCCACAAGCCCTCAGAGTTTAACCTGATACGCCACGGCTCGCTCTCGTGCGAATCGCCTCCGCCACAAAGCTTCGGCTTCCCACCTTACATTCCCGTGGACTCATGCGAGGTCGCCTCGCTTTCCGCTACAATAGAGCGGTTAGGTAAAACAACAAGGAGGAAACATGCCTACCATTACTCGCGATCAGGTTAGGGTGCCGGTTGACGTTTCGCCTGAGATGCGCAACGCCTACATCGACAACTACATGAAGGCAACGCGTGAAAGCGGACGTCTGATGCTGTTCGCCTGCGACCAGAAGGTCGAGCATTTGAACAAGGATTTCTATGGGGAGGGCATCGACATCGCCGACGCCGAGCCCGAGCATCTCTTCAAGATCGCCAAAGAAGGCGTTATCGGCGTGATGGCAGGTCAGCGTGGCCTCATTGCGCAGTATGCTGCCGATTACCCCGACATCAACTATCTGGTGAAGATGAACTCCAAGACCAACTTGGTGAAGACGGACCAGGAAGACCCCTACAGCCCGCAGCTCTACAGCCTCGATGCCGTGCTTGCCATGCGCGATGCAGGCGTGAACATCGTGGGCCTGGGCTACACCATCTATCTTGGCAGCGAATACGAGGCCACCATGATGGCCGAAGCGGGCGAGCTGATTGCCCAAGCGCATGCCGAGGGACTGCTGGTGGTGCTGTGGATCTACCCGCGTGGCAAGGCCGTCACCGCCGAGAAGGACCCCGACCTCATCGCTGGTGCCGCTGGCGTGGCGCTGTGCCTGGGTGCCGATTTCGTGAAGGTGAACCCGCCCAAGCCCCAAGGCGACGACGATCGCACGCCTGCCGAGGCGCTGAAGATCGCATCCATGGCAGCCGGTCGCACGGGCCTGGTGTGCGCTGGCGGTTCCACTGTCGATGCCGAGACGTTCCTCACTCAGCTTTATGATCAGATCCATGTGGGCGGTGCTTGCGGCAATGCAACGGGTCGCAACCTGCATCAGCGCTCGCTGGACGAGGCGGTGCGCCTGACCAAGGCCATCAGCTCCATCACGCTTGCCGACTACTCGGTCAGCGAAGCCATGGAAGTATTCAACGGCCAGAAGAGCTTCAGCCTGTAGGGTTTGGCTTTGAGCGTGCAGGCAATCGAAGGGCGAGCATTCGAGCTCGCCCTTTTGCGTACCCGTTTCGACATGCTGGGCGAAAGGCCCAGGGAAAGGCAATGCTGCTTTCGATGAACCCGCTTCTGCTCGTCATAGTGAGCATCGTTGTGCTCGCACTGGGATATCTGCTGTATGGCAGATGGTTGGCGCGCCGCTGGGGAATCGACCCAAGCCGCGAGGCACCATCCTTGGAGCGGGAAGACGGCATCGAGTATGCGCCTGCCCCTCCCTATGTGGTCTTCAATCACCAATTCAGCTCAATAGCAAGCGCTGGGGCAGTCAGCGGCCCCATCCAGGCTGCCATCTTCGGATGGCTCCCCGTGGTGCTGTGGGTGCTCATCGGAGGCATATTCATTGGCGCGGCGCAGGATTTCGGTTCGCTTTTCGTGTCGCTGCGCAACAAGGGCAGGATGCTGGTCGTTACGGTGCAAGAGAACATAGACGACATGACCAAGCGGCTCTACTGCGTCTTTGCCTTCGTGGTGCTGGTTCTGGTGATCGCCGCATTCTCTTCCATAGTTGCAGCCACGTTCCAAGTGCTTCCCACGCAAAGCGAGGCGCTTAACCACGCCAATGCCCAAGTTGCTCTCATCTCGGCCCTGTTCGTGGTGGCAGCGATCGTTTGGGGCGTGGCGACGCGCGGGCGCAACATCCCCACAGCTGCCAGTGTGTGCATAGCCATCGTGGTGGTCGTTGTCATTGTGGTTGCGGGCATGCTCGTCCCCGATGTGCTGCGATTCGATGGTGCCACATGGATGCTTGCGATTGGCGTCTACATTCTGCTGGCTGCCATTGCGCCTGTTTGGATCTTGCTGCAACCGCGCGATTACCTGTCGGGCTTCCTGCTGTTCGGCATGATTGGCCTGGCACTGGTGGGCATCATTGGCTCGGGAATTGCCGGAACGGTTGGCCAGTTGGACATTCCGCTTTTCAGCGGGTTCGTAGCCACGTCCGATGCCTTCGATGCTCGAACGGGCCAGATTCTTCTCGATAGCGCTGGGCAAACGACGCCCAACTCGGTTGCCCAAGGCGGCTTCCTTTTCCCAGCTCTGTTCGTGACCATCACCTGTGGGGCGGTGTCGGGCTTTCATAGCTTGGTGTCGTCGGGCACCACATCCAAGCAGCTCGAGAGCGAATCGTATGCGCTGCCCGTGGGCTTTGGCGGCATGCTGCTGGTGTGCTTGGTTTCCATCGTGGCGCTTTGCGCGGTCGGATTCGCATGGGATGCTTATGCCGCAGGCGAGTATAGTTCGCCTGCGCAGGTGTTCGCCGATGGCATTTCGAGCATGCTGGCGCTCGTGCCAGGTCTGCAGGGAACCAAGGACGTGGCTTATAGCCTGCTAGCTTTGTGCGTGTCGGTGCTTTGCCTCACCACCCTCGACACGGCAACGCGCCTTGCGCGCTATGCATTCCAAGAGCTTTGGGTGCCTGCTGGCATGACGATAAGCGAGCTCACTGGGTTTCGGAAGGTGCTCGCGAACAAGTTCGTGGCAACTGCTGTTGCTGTGGTGCTGGGCTTGTTGCTGGGCATGACGGGCTATGCAGCCGTATGGCCGCTGTTCGGTGCTGCCAACCTGCTGCTTGCCGCGCTTGCGCTCCTTGCGATCAGCGCTTGGCTGGGCAATGCGGGGAAGAGCTATTCCATGTTGCGTCTTCCGCGTGCTATCACGCTCATCATTGCCATTTGCTCGCTTCTGCTCACCATCTTCCAGAAGGTCGTTGGGCTCATGCTGGGAAACGGTGACATCATCGTGAACGTGGTGCAGCTGGTCGTTGCGCTTGCGCTGCTGGTGGTGGGCATCATCGTGGCTGCCAAGGGCAGAAAGGTGGTTTTAACGAATCCGGCTGATGTGCCGCAGGATGCGCTATAATCTACTGCCGTGCCCGAGTGGCGGAATGGCAGACGCGGCGGTCTCAAAAACCGTTGTGGAAACACGTGCGAGTTCGACTCTCGCCTCGGGCACCACTAAATCCCCAGTTCAAATTCCATATACAAGTTAACCCACGGTTATTCGGTGCAAAAGTGGCGCAGCTGATGCTTCATGCGAGAGCTTGCGGTGCGGCCGATGTGGCGCCACTCTTGGCCTATGCGCTGTGCGCTGAGAGCGACCAGATGTTGTCGCATTGGGAGATGACGCGATCCAAGTCCCACGCTTGCGCCGTGCGAGACTCCGAGTTTGGATCGCGTATCTCCACCGTGCCGTCGCGGTTCAAGTCGCAAAGCAGTATGAAATGCCCATCGCTTGTGAAATCGCCCTGATGAACGCTGCAGATCACCTGGTTGTCTGCCAGCAGCTCTTCTCTTACGGCCTGCGTGCTGGCTGGCACCATTCTGCTGGAAAGCCCCAGCATCTCGGCTCCTTGGCTCATCAGTAGCCACGAGGTGAGTCCGTTGTCGATGAAGCCGCATCTTTCTGCGAACTGCGCCATCTTCGCAGGGTCCACATCGGTTTTGCCCGTCAGCCTGATGTAGGCCATGGTGAGCGCCGTGGGCCCGCATCCATGCGTGCCGATGGTGCCATCGGCGTATTCCCCCGAAGCCCATTGCGGGTCTTTCTGGTAGAGATAGGGCGTGCGTCCCCGCGTCCACTCAGACTGAGGCGTGCTGCGAGGATTCTCGCTCGCTTGGCTAGAGATTGCATCGAGCGGAGTGGCGGCGATGCTCGTCCAGCCAGCATCGCTGGTTAGCGGCGCGATCACCTTTGCGATGAGCAGAGCGAGGAGGATGAAGCAGACGATGCCCACCGCCAATCGCGCAACTGGGCGCCGCCGCCGGCTTCTCGCTGCATATGCGCTCGCGTTTCGTCGGGAGTAGGGCGTGCTGCGATGTGCCGCATCGCGCGAGGCATAGGCTTTGCGCGCAGGGCGTCTGCCGTTGTATGTCGCTGGATAGCTTGGCATGGCAATTCGATCCGTTCGGGACGCAAGAAAGCATATGCGCATTGCGCATTAACGTTCCCATAACGTCGCCTTAAGCATGCTTAGCAAATCCTTGCACTTCCCTTAACCTTGCAGGTCGGTGTGGGCGGTTGCGCAAAGGGGGAAGGCAGAAGAGAGCCGTGGTGGCCAAGCGCCGTGCCCTCGCATAATTCTTGCACTGCGAAGCGGTAAAGTTTCGTATTATGGAAATTCGCGCTTAGGCGCTTGCATCTACCAGTACGTTCTAAGGCACAGCATGTCATCATTCAAGGAATTCGACTTATCGGAAAAGATCCAAGAGGCAATCGCGCGCATGGGGTTCACCGAGCCTACGCCCGTGCAGCAGCAGGTTATTCCCTTGGCCCTGCAAGGAAAGGATGTGGTGGCAGCCGCACAAACCGGAACGGGGAAGACGGCCGCCTTCGCGCTTCCTTCCATAGATCGGCTCGGCCATGCGCAAAAGGGGCAAGGACCGCTCATGGTGGTGGTCACTCCCACGCGCGAGCTTGCCAACCAGATCGCAGAGGTATGCAATCAGATAGTGCTCTCCACTCATCATCGCGTGGTCACCGTGGTGGGCGGCTTGTCGTATCGCCCGCAGATCTCGCGGCTTGCACGAGGATGCGACATCCTCATTGCCACGCCAGGGCGCCTCATCGACCTGCTCGAGCAAGGTGCGGTGCGCCTGGGCAACGTGGAGGTGCTGGTGCTGGACGAAGCCGACCGCATGCTCGACATGGGCTTTCTGCCACAGGTGAGGAAGATCGTGAGCGCCATGCCCGCCGACCGGCAAACGCTTCTGCTCTCGGCTACCATCGATTCCACCGTCATGGAGGTAGCTGGATCGTATCTGCACTCGCCTGAAATCGTCGAGATTGCGCACAAGGGCGACGTGGCGCAAACCATCGATCACTTCGTCATTCAAGTTCCCCAGCAGGTGAAGCCGGCCTTGCTTGCAGCTCTTCTGAACGAGAACCCCTTCTCGCGCGTCATCGTGTTCGCACGTACGCGCTCGCGCGCCGACTCCACGGCGAGGCGCTTGCGCAAGGCAGGATTCAGCGCCGAAGCCATCCACTCCGACCGCTCGCAGAACCAGCGCAAGCGCGCGTTGGAGCGCTTCTCGTCGGGCGAAGTGGGCATCATCGTGGCAACCGATGTGCTGGCGCGCGGCATCGACGTGGACGAAGTCGACTACGTGGTGAACTTGGATGTGCCCGACCAGCCCGAGGATTACATTCATCGCATCGGGCGCACGGGCCGTGCTGGCCATGAAGGGTTCGCAGTGACGTTCGTCACGCCCGAGACGCGCTCTGAGCTGCGCGCCATCGAAAAGCTGCTGGGCACATCCATTCCTCCTTTCGAGGTGAAGTCGTTCGACATGGAGAAGGCAACGGCCGAGGCAGCGAAGACGGCCATGAATGCCAAGGCAGCGCGCGATCCGGAAGTGCGCAAGGTGAAGCGAGCGCTCGGCAGTGCGGCGGCTGCGAAGAAGCGTGCTGCGGCTTCGGGCAAGGCCGAGGGCGCCTCGAAGGGCAACGATGGCAAGGGTGGCAACCGCGCAAAGGGCAGCAACCGCACGAAAGGCGCAAAGGGCAGCAACCGCACGAAAGGCGCAAAGGGCAGCAACCGCACGAAAGGCGCAAAGGGCAGCAACCGCGCAAAGGGCAGCAACCGCGCAAAGGGCCCAAGCGCCTCCGTGCCCTCTGCCAAGCAGACGGCCAAGACGAGCGCTGGCACTTCCAAGCGCGCCGCTGCTGCGAAACGCTCGGCAGGCAAGGGCGACATGAGGCCTGGTCGTGCGCATCGCGCCGAGGTGAGCTCGGCGCGCTCGCGCAAGGCCCGCCATCGATAGAGAGCTGCTGCCAACGTGAATGCCTGCGAGGCGCTGAAGCTGCCTGCGCTCAAGTGACGATGGGCAACGGTTCTATCGGGTGATGAGGAGATTGCCATGGGTTTGCAAGAAGAATTGGACGCTTACCTAGACGAGCATTGGGAAGAGGTTTGCGCCGATTTCGCTTCGCTCGTGTCCATCGAAAGCGTTCGCGATGCGAAGACGGCTGGTCCTGGTGCTCCCTACGGCGCTGGGCCGCGTGCAGCGCTCGATCGTGTGCTGCAAATGGCGGCAGGCTACGGTTTCGACGTGCAGGATTGCGATGGCCACATCGGCATCGTCGACCTTCCCGGGTCGTCGAGCGCGCAAGTGGGCATCATCGGGCACGTGGATGTCGTTGCGGCAGGGACGGGCTGGTCGACTCCACCTTACGATCTTGCACGCAAGGATGGATATCTGATTGGCCGGGGCATCCTCGATGACAAAGGGCCTCTGCTGCTTGCCCTTCACGCCATGCGCTTCTGGAAGGAGCGCAGCCAGGCAGAGGGACACGAGCTTCCTTATACCATTCGTCTTCTGGTGGGCACCTGCGAGGAAACCACTATGGAAGACGTCGAGTACTACCTGGCCCATTTCGACGAGCCGGCATTCCTGTTCTCGCCCGATGGACAGTTCCCCGTGGTGTATGGGGAAGGGGGCATTGCCCATGGCAAGCTGAAGAGCTCGCCCATCGACGGAGGCGCGATAGTCGATATACACGGTGGTCAGGCAACCAATGCCGTGCCCGGGGAAGCCACTGCTCTCGTGAGGGCGCAGCTCGACGAGGGTACGTTTGGTTCGGTGCGCGTAACTTGCGCAGGCGAGGGACTCTTTCGCGTGGAGGCTCAGGGCACGTCCGCCCATGCCTCGCTTCCCTGGGAGGGCGAAAACGCCATTGGGCATTTGGTCGACTTTCTGCTGGAACGTGGCATCGGCAACCCCGACGAGCGCGAGTTCCTGCAGCTTGTTCAATCGATCTGCCATAACGTGGATGGCTCCACCTTGGGCATCGACTGCTCCGACGAGCATTTCGGCGACCTCACGGTGGTACCCAGCATGATCGGCAAGGAGGGCGATGAGCTGTTCCAGTGGCTCGACGTGCGCTACCCCACGGTGATCACGGGCAAGCAGATCGAGAAGTGCGTTGGAAGCATAGTGTTCGCCTTCGGCTGCACGTTCGTGCTGACCCACGATGCCGAGCCATTCGTGATGAGTCCCGATTCGTCCGAGGTGCATGCGCTGTTGAAGGCGTATTGCGATGTGACGGGCAAGGAGGCGGCTGCGATCACCTCTAAGGGCGGCACCTATGCGCGGCTATTCCAGCATGGCGTGTGCTTCGGTCCCGATCATTTGGACGAGCAGCTCCCCGATTGGGTGGGCGGCTTGCATGGAGCCAACGAAGGTGTGAGCGAGGCACGCATGAAAGAGGCACTTCGAATCTATGCCCTTGCGCTCGGGAACCTGATGGAATGCGACTTATAAAATTGTATGCGTATTCTGCTGCTGTTCCTGCGCACAGGGAAGAACCTTCACTTTCACTCCTCGGTCGCTGCGCTCCCTGCGGGGGTTGAAAGCTCTGGCTCTTCCCTGCGCGCAGGAATGGATGGATGCGATTTGTAGTGTTTTGCTCAAGGATGTGAAGTTTTCCGCTAGCGGTAGTATATTTATGCAGATGGCACAGGGCCTGTGAGTTCTTGTGCCCTGTTACCTATGAGAAAGAGGTTTGCAGTGCTGAAGGCGATTATTGTCGATGACGAGGCTCCTGCGCGCTCCGAGCTGCGTTTCCTTTTGGACGAGCTGGGACAGGCGGAGGTTGTCGCCGAGGCTGCAAGTGTACGCGAGGCCATCGAGAAGCTGAAGGATTACCCCTGCGATGTCATGTTCCTGGACATCAACATGCCCGAGGCAACGGGGCTCAAGTTGGCCGAGGGCTTGCAGCGCCTCAAGTTCCCGCCTGCCGTAGTGTTCGTGACCGCCTACAGCGAGTTTGCGCTGGATGCATTCAAGGTGAATGCGGTCGATTATCTGGTGAAGCCTGTCGAAACCGAGCGTCTCGCCCAATCGCTTGCGCGCGTGCGCGAGAATGTGGCGCTGCATATGCAGGCGCAGAAATCCGAGCGCGTGTCGGTGGAGAAGGGCGGCAAGAAGATCTTGATCCCCATCGACAGCATCCGCTTCGTCATGGCGCGCGACGATTACGCCTACCTGCAAACCGATGTGGATCGCTACTTCTCTACAGTGAGCCTGGCTCAACTGGAGAAGCGCCTGGATGGGCATGGGTTCTTCCGCGTGCACCGCGGATACCTGGTGAACCTGGCCATGGTGGAAGAGGTCGAATCCGTTTCCGGCGGCACGCTGCTGCTTACCCTGAACGGCGTGGAGGAGAAGATCCCCGTTTCGCGCAGGCGCGTGTCGTTGCTCAAGAAGGCCCTTGGAATCTAGGCAACATGCTCTATCTTGCGCCCGACCGCGCTCAGGCATCCAAATGGAACAATGCTCATATGGCGGCGCAGCAAATCGCAGCGTTCAATCCTGTGGCCACGCCTCTTGCCGATTGGCTCGCGAAGCTTTGGGAGCAGAACGGCGATGGGCGTCCATTCGCTTCGAACGTGCAAGTGCTCGTGGCTGCGCAGGCAGCCTTGCAGCAGCTCCCGTTAGCGCATCTTCGCGTTACGCCCAATCTTAGCCGCATGCTGGCATCGTGCTTGCGCGAAGGTGCGGGTGCGCCCCAGTTCGATGCTGCTTTGGAGGATGCGCTTCGCCTCGGCGCCGAAGCCGAATGGTCGCACGATGTGCCTCAGACGAGCCCCCTTGGACCATTGGCGCCCGCCGAATGCGAAGCCATGCATGCTATGGCGATAACCGAGCGCTTGCTAGCAGAGCACGGGTTAGTGCTGGAGGGTAGGGCCCTTGCGCTTCTGACTGTTGGCAGCACGGACGTGTCTGGCGCAGGTCAGGGCATCGTTTGGGTTGGCGAAGAGCCGCTCTCGGCGCAGTGGCAAGCCTTCTTCGATGCCCATCCGCAGCTTGACGTGCGCTACGAGCAGGGTGCTTGCGATGAGCCACTTGGCCAAATAGAGGGCATCGACGTGCGCATGGCGCTTCCTTCGGGGCCTTATGCGCAAGCGCAGCTTCTTTTGGACGTGATTGCCGATGCGTTCGCGGGCGACGCGCAAGCGCGCTTCGTCATTGCCGTGCGAGACCCGCTCGCGCTTTACGAGCGCATCGCGGCTCCCTTGCAGGAGGCGGCTTTGAGCTGCTCGGTGCAAGCAACACTGCGGTTTGCTGAGACCGATTTCGGCCGCATGGTGCTGTCGCTTCGGCGTGCAGGCGCGTCTGCAACCTCGCTTGACCATGCTGCGCTTGCCGATGCGCTTGCAAATGCCTGTGCCAACCTCCGCAAGGACAAAGCCTGGTTTTGGGACAAGCGGCTTCGAGGCGATCGCCTTCTCGGGTTCGCTAACGTTGCCGACCAAGTTCAACAAGAAAGCCCAATGCTCGCAGCGCTCATGGAAGGAGCGCTGAGCGAAGAGCTCGTGGTTCGCATGCTTGCCAGCTTGCGCGGCCAAGGTTGCTCGGAAGCCTATGTGCGCGAGCAGCGGGCAGCCGCCGAGGCATTGCGCGAGATCGCCAGTGCGATGCAGTTCTTTGGCATAAGCGATCAGGAAGCTTTCGAATTCCTTCTTGAAGCAGCGCGGTTCTCGGCAAGCCGCATGAGCGTTGCGCTTGAGAGCGACGAGTGCCCAGGGGAGGTGCCACGCGTGCGCATCATGAGCATGCGCCAGGCAGCAGCGCTGCCTGCAGGAAGCGCGGAGGTGCTCATTGCCTGCGACCTAACGAGCGACGCCTATCCTTTGAAAGAGCCCAGCTCGGCTGCGCGAACTCTGCTGGAAGCCTTGGGAGCCACGCGAGCGAACGAGGCTCTTGCGCGCGAACGATGCATCTTCCGTAACTTGGCTGCAGTGCCCACAAGGCAGCTGGTATTGGAGCGCAGCTTGAATGATGCCGAGGCCAACCCGCTTTATCCTAGCGCCGTGCTCGAAGAGCTCATGGCCGCCTATCGCGGCTCGCAAGGCGAAGAGGTGGGGCCTGCGGGCGTGCCGCCTGCTTTGGCTGGGGGCATCTATCAGCTGGGAGAGGAGCATCTTCTCGAAGATGTAAGGCCGATCTTTCGAGGACACGCGCCTCGGGCAAGCGCGCATGCGGCCACGCAACGCGACAGCTTGGGTGCTCAAGAGAAGCTATTGCTTCCCCGTGGCAACTCGCAAGTGCATCCCGATCTGCCGCGCCTCTCGCCTTCGCAGATCGAAGCCTATCTCGATTGTCCCTATGCGTGGTTCGTCTCGCGTCGCTTGGGCGCCGACTCCCTCGACGAGGACTTGGGTCCCAACCGCGTGGGGTCGTTCATGCATGCGGTGTTCCAAACGTTCTACCAGCGCTTCGGGCGCAAGGTGACCGAAGAGAACCTTTCGCAAGCGCAGACGCTCATGTTCGGCGAAGAGGGAAGCGAGGGGGTATTTGCTGAAGTCGTGCGCCGCCAATATGAGGTGGACGAGCAGGGCCGCACTATCGATAACCGCTTCGTGGTGCGCCTCGGCACCTCTGAGATGCTCGAGCTCGACTATCTGAAAGAGCGCGCAGCCGAATGGCTCCAATTCGAGACGAGCTTCCTGCCAAGCTTCTCGCCTGCAGCATTCGAGTTCCCCATAAAGGGAGTGCGCTACCAAGGGTGCGAGGTGAAGGGATTCATCGACCGCATCGACGTGGATGGCCAAGGCAATGCCGTTGTGATCGACTACAAGGGCTCCTTAAGCGCTGCCCACGGCGCCCTGGAAAAGGACGAGCCCAACCCAACGGGCAAGATCCAAGCGCTCATGTATGCCGATCTTGTCAATGAGTTCTATGCGAATGAGCTGGGTATACGGCGCGCGGTAGGTGCCGTTTACCTGTCGTACAAGAAGGGCAACGCAGTAAGCGGCGCCCTCGATGGCGCAGTTGTGGGGAAGGAGTCGATCCCCACATTGGTCTCGCCCTCGAACTGCATCCTGCATGGTGGAAGCGAAGCATCGTTTTCCCAGGTGATGGATTTCGCGAATGCGCGCATTGCCCGAGCCATAGAGGGCATCGAGGCAGGGCGCGTGTCACCGCTGCCCGCGCACGCCGAGGCTTGCCGCTATTGCCCCGTGCGCGGCTGCGAGAGGAGGGCAGCGCGATGAGCTCGCCCACACCCAGCCAAGCTAGCTGCATCCAAGACACCTTCGGCATGCCCTCGGCAGTGGTGGCAGGAGCCGGAAGCGGAAAGACCGACACGCTCACGCGCCGCATCGTCTATGCGCTCGAGCATCCTGAGCTTTCAGGGGCAACCGATATCGAGCGAATCTTGGCCATAACCTACACCAACAAGGCTGCAAGCGAGCTGAAGTCGCGCATTCGGGCGGCCTTGAGCGAGGCAGCCACGCCCGAGAACGGCCTGGCGCTCCAAGCTGCGAAGGTCGATGGCGCATGGATCAGCACCATCCATGGCATGTGCTCGCGCATACTGCGGGAAAACGCATTGGCTTTCGGCATCGACCCATCCTTCGAGGTGGCGGTAGACGAGGTATGCGAGCAGCTGCGCGAAGAGGCGCTCGAAGCCATCTTGGCAGAGGCAACGGTCGCTGCACCTGGAAGCGACGAGGCTCTTTTGCTGCGCGAATATCGTCGCGAGGAAGTGAAGGGCATGCTCGGCAAGTTGGTGGAGCACGCCCTCGATGCGCCCATCGGCGCGTTCGACGATTTGTTCGCCTTGAGTCCGCAAGCGAGCCCTGCCGACTGCCTTCTGGATTTGGTGACGTTCGTGCAGGAGCTGCTGCGCGTGGTTGATGACAAGGCGCGAAACGGCCAGAAGGTGGGCAAGCGCGATGCCGACTTTCAGGCAAGCGCGAGCATTGCCGTGGCGCGGATACTTGCCACGGCGGAAGGCGAGGATCCCACATGTGCCGCACCGTCGGCCAAGCGGGTTGCGCAGCTGCGCGAGATGCAGCCCTGGCAACTGCTGGAGCTTGCCTCCAGCTTGCCTCCGCTTCATGGGAGCGCTTCGATTGCGAAAATTCAGCTCGATGGGTATGGGCAGACGGCCAAGGGCCTTCTGGAGCAGAAGGCTGCTGCGTTGCGCTTAAGCGTGGGCGCGCGTTTGCTGCCAACCCTTGCGCGCTTGGCGCAGTGCGTGCTGGAGGCCTATGACAGGTTGAAGCGCCTACGCGGGCTTCTGGACAACGGCGATTTGCTCAGGTTGGTGGCTCATGCGCTTGCCGACTCCGCCAATGCTCGCATCGCCCAGCGCTATGCCGACCAGTTCAAGCTGGTGATGGTCGACGAGTTCCAAGATACGAACCAGATGCAAGTGGACATGATCAACCTGGTGGCCGGCGGCAAGCCCGATGTACCCAGCGAGAAGCTCTGCGTGGTGGGCGATGCCCAGCAGAGCATTTACCGCTTTCGCAATGCCGACCTCGCTGTTTTCCAGCAGCATGTTCGGCGCGTGCGCGAAAGCGCGCAGGGGCGCGTGATAGAGCTTGGCGACAACTTCAGGAGCCATGACGACATCCTGTCCTTCACGCGCGGGGTGTTCTCGCGCGTGTTCGCGGAGGACTTCCTGGATCTGCATCATGGCCGCGACGAGCAGCGTGCACAGCAGATGTCTCCCTACTATGGCGGCGCTTCGGGCGAAGATGCCAGCTTGCCGCGCCGCGTGAACGTGAAGGTCTTTGGCACCAAGGGGGTGAAGGGCATCTCCGAACGCGCTGCCCAGGCAATCGCCGAAGACTTCAAGGTGCTTTGCGAGCGCGGGAATCGCCCAGGCGAGATGGCCATCCTCTTGGGCAAGATGACGAATGCAGGCACCTATGCGGCAGCTCTTCAGCGCGTGGGGCTCAAATGCGCCATCACGGGTGGCACCGTGTTCAAGAACAGCAGCGATGCCACCTTGGTGGCCGACCTGGTGGCGGCCCTTGCCAATCCACTCGATTCCGAGGCCATGGCCGACGTGCTCACAAGCGACCTCTTCTGCCTGGAAGCAGCGGATCTGTTGCAGCTCGTTTCGCTGCGCGAAGATGCGCGCGGCACCTTGGGCGATGTCTTCGTGCGACAGGTGCGCGATGCCAGCGAGCGCAACGATGCGAGCATGCGCGCCTTGTTCGAGGAAGCTGGGGTTGGCATGCCCTCGCGCCAGCTCGAATCGGCGGTGGAGGTTCTCGCTGCGGCGGCTGCGCGCGTGGGTTGCGAGCGCATGTCCACGCTGGTGGAATGCGTGCTGGTTGATTCGGGATGGCTCGCTCGCCTGAACCGCGACGACATCTCGCGCGGCGCCGACGTGCTCAAGGCCGTGCGCATCTTGCGGGAGCTTGAGGATGGGTCGCCCATTGGCGCGCGTCAGCTTGCCGAGCAGTTCCGTGCTCGGTTGTGCGTGGCAAAGGAGGCACCTGGCGTGCTTTCTGCCAAAGGCGACGATTTCGTGCGCATAATGACCATCCATGCCTCGAAGGGCCTCTCCATTCCCATAGTGGCGGTGGCCGAGGCCGATTTCTCGCCCACGCGCAGCCAAACGCTCACCATGGCGCAAGTGGGGCAGCGCATGTGCTTGGCGCTTGATGCGGGAGCAAGCGTGCGCAGGCTTCCCGCAGATTGCCTGGTTGCCAAGGCGCTCAAGCCCTTGGCAGACGGTGGCGGCCTCTTCTCGACCGAGGCCGAGGCGCTCCAAGCGCTTGAAGGGCGCGCGATGGGGCGGTCGTGCGCGCCAACCTCCGTGGCGGAATTCTATGCTGCCTTGCGCTTCCTCGACCTATCTGCCGACCTCGAGGAACACCAGCGCAAGCTCTACGTTGCCTTCACGCGAGCCAAAGAGGCCCTCATCGCGGTTCAGGCCAAGCTGTCAGCAAAACCAAGGCAACGGTCGAATGGGGGCATGCAGGCAAGCGAGGCGATTGCCGAGCTGCTTGTGGGAAGCGCATCGGACGCTTCGTTTTCGAAGGCTGATGAAGCGCTGCAGCAAATCGTTTCGCTCCCGGTGAACGACGGTGCAGCCGCGGGCGCAACTTGGGAAGCCCGCCTGCAGGTTTACCCTCTTCGCGAAGACGAAGAGCCTGCGACGCCAAGCGAGGGCGACGAAGGTTCGGGCAAGGACGCTGGTGGCAAGCCGGCCAGTGTGCAGCAATCAATCGATTGCCCAGGTTTGGGCAAGGGTGCGTATCCGCAGGAAAGCCTTTTGCTCTACGACCATCTTCCTGTAATGGGGGCCGTGAAAGGCGAGCTGCCATATCGCTCGCAATGGGCACAAGGTATCTTGAGCGCTTCGTCGCTCAAGGCCGACGCCGATGCAGACGCGCAGATCGAAGAGGGTGCTGACGTATCGGCGAGCGAAGCTGCATCGGGCGATGCGTTGTTGACTCCAAGCGCTTGCGAGCCAATCGACCGAGGAGCCGATTTGCCAGGGTTCGGTTCGTCATGGGAGAAGCAGGAACTCCTGCCCTTGTCGTTCGACGAGGACGCGGAGCCTGCGGCACCTGCGAACGACCGTGGCACGGCATTCCATGCGCTTTGCGAATGGGCGGCTCTCCATCGCGACGATGCGGGCGCTTTTGCCATGCCACCTGCCGAGCGCCAGCATGCATTGGCGCAGCTTTATGGCTTGAGTGCTCGTCAAGAAGCCGAGCTGCCTGCGCTCTTGGACCGATGGCTCAACAGCCCCCAAGCAGCTTTTGCGGCCAGTCATGCGCAGGTGTGCCCCGAGTTTCCCTTCTGGGTGCAGCTCCAGGAAGCCGAGGGCTTGCGCAACCAGCTGGTTCTAGAAGGGTTCATCGACCTTCTGGCGTTCGACGAGCCCAATCGGGGCAGCGCCTATGTAATCGACTACAAGACGGGAATCGGTTACGACACCGATGAAAAGCGCCGCGGTGCCTATGGGCTTCAAGCAGCGTGCTATGCCTATGCTCTTATGATGCAGGGTTTCGAAGACGTGCAGCTCGATTTCGTGTTCGTCGATCAGCCCAACCCCGCGAAGCCAGGCGAGCCCATCGTGGTGCGCTTTCCTGGCCAGGGGGAGCCGGCCTTCGATCTGGAACAGCTTCGAAGTCTCATTGCAGGCGAAGCGCAATGATATACTTTTCCATCGAATTCAACACTGCGCGATCGAACAGCGAGAAGGCAGACCATGGCCGTGCGTGAGATAAGCATACCTTTTGGGCCCGACAAGACCGGTGGTCTGGGCTATGGGATACTTGCCGACGAGGCTCGAATCGAGGAAGACGACGCGCAGGCAGGGGCGAAGCAAGCAAGCGAATCGGAGCACTCGGAGCAGCTCGTCGACCCATTTGCCAACCATACGGGCCATAGCGAGTTGCCGTCGTTCGCAAGCTACGATTTCGACGACGAGTCCGTTGAGCCGGTTTCGGTAGGCAAGAGGCCCCTTCTAGCTGAAGATGCGAACGACGATGAGCATCTAGTTTCGCCACGACCGATGCCCGCCTCTGCTGAAACCGTGGTGCTGCCGCCTGTCGAAATGCTCCCAGTGGAGCAGCGGGCTGCGGATTCACTGGGAGAAGAGCAATCGGAAGCAAGCGAGCAACCAGTGCAGCTTGAGCCGATTCAAGGCATGCCCGCCGCTCGCAAGCGCGTGGCACCTGCGCAGAAGCAGCCCCAGCCGCACGAGGATTTCGATGACGAGCCAGCCCGTGGCGGCAATGACGTGCAGACGAGCTTCGCAGCACTGCGCGATTCCATGGGCCAAAGCCGCGAGCTCAAGGCGCGCGAAAAGGAGCTCGAGGAGTTCCGCGTTCAACTCGAGCTTGAAACCGAGGAGCTTGCCGACCGCGAGGAGATACTAGCGAATTATGATGCGATGATCAGCGAGCAAGATCGCATCATCGCCGAGAGCACGGCCGCGCGCGACGATTACAAGAGCGAGCTTGCGCAGGTCATGGATGATACAGAGCAGATCACTGAAGAGCTCGAGGAAATGCGCGCCAGCAACGATGACGACCTCGAGCCCTTGCAAAGCGAGCTGGGCCGGGCGCGGGCTGTTGCCGATCAGGCGAAGAACGACGAGCGCAGCCGCAAGTCGGAGCTCAATGCCGCCGAAGCCGAGGTGCGCCGTGCGGGCACGGGCCAGGATGCCGTGATGGCGCAAGCGCGCTACGATTCGGTTCGCCTTGCGCACGAGAAAGCGGCAGCAGCCAGCGAGCGGGCGCAGGGAATGCTCGATGAGGTGCAACGTGCCTACGACGATGCCATCGCGCAGATCGAGCAGATGGAAACCCCGCTCAAGCACGCACTTGACGACCTCGCGCAAAGCGAAGAGGAGCTGAAGGACCTCATCGCTCAGTTGGGCGAGGACATCTCGGCTGCGAAGAAGCGCCGCCAGTATTGCGAATCGGTGCATCTCTATCCAGAGGAAACGGCGAAGCTGCGCAAAGCCGTGGCTGCCGACGAAAAGGAGCTCTACGAGATGAAGCTCGACTACGACGAGCTGAACTCTCTCCTTCAGGAGAACAAGAGCCGGGCTCTCAAGGCCAAGCTCGCGCTCGGCGCCGGTATTGTCATCGTCATCGTGTTCGTCGTGGTGCTGGCCGTTCTCTTTCTGCGCGGCTAACCTCACATGCGCTCTCGCAGCCTTTCGCGCGCCTGCGGTAAAATGGACTTGCTGGTGAAAACCGGCGAGAGGGGAGTGCGAGGGCAACCGATGCTAGACTCATGGATCGATGAGTTTCTCATGGTGGCAAAGTACATGAACATCTCGCGTGCCGCCCGCGAGCTTCACATGACGCAACCGAACCTCAGCCGCCATATGAAGCAAATGGAGGCTGAATTGGGTTTCCATTTGCTCTTGCAGCGAGGCGGCAAGCTGGCGCTCACGCCTGCCGGCATTGAGTTCTCTGAGTCCATTGCGCCCCTGATGAGGTCCTATCGCGCTTTGGTGCAGCGTTGCGGCGCCATTCCCGAGCAGGGAACGCAGGGGTTGCGCGTGCAGATAGCTCCCTATCCCGATGAGGCGGGCAGAGCCTATCTGTACTTTCTGAACAACGAGCTGAACAGGGATGGCGACTACGAGCTCGAATTCGTGTCGGAATCGCGCACGCGCCTCACCTTCGAGGACAGCGTGCTGGAGCAGAAAGTCGACATAGCAGTGTTGTATCTCGGCAGTCCGCCAGAAAGCGCCATTCCCGAATTGGCCGAGAAGGGGTTCGCTGCGCGTTTCTTGGCCACGGTGCCGCTTGGAGTGTGGCTGCCTGCAACGAGCGACCTCGCTCGGAAGAGGGAGGTGTCGGTCGATGACCTCTCGCGCATAACCATCGTGTTTCCCAACAACCCAACCTATCCGCTGAAGGACGTCTACATCGAAATGATGTCCAGTCGGGGCCTCACGCCCAATTGCCGCGAGTTGCATGTGGGAAGCCGTCTCGAGTTCATGATGCACCAAGGCGACGACACCGCCTGTCTGTTTCCCTTCGCCATGTCGAGCGATTACTCGCTGGATTGGCAGCGCGATCGCGTGATGGTGCCGCTCAACAGCCCGGTTCCCATATGCGCCTATGCGGTTGCCCTGCAGGGCGCCGGTATCCTTTAGAGGAGCACCTGAAAGCGCATTCGGCAACGCGGACTGCTTGAAGAGGCAGGTGGAATCGGTGCGCCTTGGCGAATCTTGCTAGCGATGGCTTAGAGCGCAACGCCCCTTCGCTCCAATTCTTCGCGAATCTGCTTGGCCTTGAACGAGGCAACGGGGTTCGAGGGAGTGCTGTTGTACTTCTCGAACAGCTCCTTCAGCTCGTCATCGGTCATGTCTTCGAATTCGATCTCGGGATCCATGGCAACTCCTCTCGCGGGTCCTGTCGCCTTTCGGCAACATGCTCTTCCATCAGATTCTGACGGCGCGCGTGTTGGCCGACAAGACATTCGCCGCATAACCTCCCATCGGCATGGCTGCTATGCGGATTCCTTATAGGGACAAGAAGGCATCTGCCTGGCATGCCAGCGCATTCAGGGGGAGTTGACGTCCCTTGACGCTTCCTATGATGGACGCAGAAGGCCTGCAGGCAGTGCCGTTGGCGGCGTGTTCTGGCGGGCTTCGAGAAGACGAGAGAGGGGAGAGCGGATGGACGAGAAGAAATGGATGACAGAGGAGGATGGGGTCATCAAGGTGCGCTCGTGTGCTTGGTCGGCTCCAGGAGACCATCCGACGGGATGCGGCGTGGTGCTTTCCGTGAAGGACGGGAAGATCGTAAAGGTTGAGGGTGACCCCGAACATCCCATCAGCCAAGGCAGGCTTTGTCCACGTTGTTTGGCCTTCGATGAGATGCAGTACCATCCCGACCGGCTTCTCCATCCCATGAAGCGCGACCCCAAAGATCGCGGCAAGGATGCTTGGGAGCAGATCACCTGGGAAGAGGCTTACGACCTCATCGAAAGCGAGATTCGCCGCGTGTGGGATCAATACGGCCCCGAGAGCTGCTTCGTTATCACGGGCACGGGACGCGAGACCACGCTGTGGGCCAACGTGTATGCGACCAACGTGATGGCTTCGCCCAATCGAACGGGCGTGATAAGCGGCGCATCCTGCTATGGGCCGCGCTGCACCATCGCTAACTATCACCTCGGAGCGGGGTATCCCGAGTTGGATTACGCTGCCTTCTTCCCCGATCGCTACGATGATCCGCGCTACGAGGTGCCGAAGTACATCATGATCTGGGGAAAGATTCCCATCTACTCCAACTCCGACGGCTTGTTCGGCCATGCAGTGGTCGACCTTATGAAGCGGGGATCCAAGCTGATCGTGGTAGACCCGCGCGTCAACTGGCTCTCGGCTCATGCTGAGTACTTCCTGCAATTGCGGCCTGGTACCGATGCAGCTTTGGGAATGGGCTTTGCCAACGTGATCATTCAGGAGGACCTCTACGACCACGAGTTCGTGGACGAATGGTGCTATGGCTTCAAGGAGTTCGCAGAGTGCGTGTCCGAGTGGACGCCCGAGCGCGTGGAAGAGGTCACATGGGTGCCTGCCGACGAACTACGAGCGGCGGCGCGCGCCTTCGCAACGGGCAAGCCCTCTTCAGCCATGTGGGGCCTTGCGTTCGACATGCAATCCAATGGCGTGCAAGCAGGCCATCTGTTCTTGGCTATCGTTGCAATCTGCGGGTACCTCGACATCCCTGGCGGCGTGACGCTTGCCGCGCCGGCCTCGTTCATGGGCAAGTGGCGCTACGATGCCGTGACGTCCCTTCCGCAAGAGACGCGTGACAAATTGGCGAAGCCTCAGGATGGCCGCTATGCGGTGTATTACACCGGTGGTGCCATGCCGGGCGTGCTGGGCGACACGATGATCGATTGGATGGAGATGGAAAACCCGCCCTATCCCCTGAAGCTCGGGTGGATCGTGGGCAGCAACCTGCTTGCATGCTCGGCGGCTCAGCCCCAGCGCTGGTTGAAGAACCTCCAGCAAGTCGAGTTCATGATCGCCAACGAGATGTTCATGACGCCCACCACCATGGCGCTGGCCGACGTGATACTGCCCATTTCCACCTGGGCGGAGCATATCGGCATCGTCATGCCGCACTTTGGGCGCAACACGCATTTCCTCGGTGCCATGAACCAAGCCATCGACCCCGGCGACACGCGCAGCGACTTCCAAATCATGATGGAGATGGGCAAGCGCTTGCGTCCCGAGGTGTGGCCTTGGGAGACCGAGGAGGAGTTCCTCGACGAGCAGCTGCATACCGTCTACGACTGGGACTTCAAGGACTTGCAGCAGGATGTGGTGCGCCAGCAGCCTTTCGAGTACGAGAAGTTCCGCACGGGCAAGCTGCGCGCCGATGGCGAACCGGGATTCGACACCCCTACGGGCCTAGTGGAGCTGAAGTCGAGCATCTACCCGATGTTCGGCGAGGAGGCGCTGCCGTATTTCGTCGAGCCCTACTATAGCCCTTACAGCGAGAGCATCTCCGATGAGGTCAAGGCTGAATACCCGCTCATCATGACATCTGGCGGCCGCAACATCCTCTACTTCCACTCCGAGCATCGCAACGCGCCCAGTCTTCGTCAATTGCATCCCGATCCACTGGTCACCATCCATCCCGATACGGCTGCAGCCTATGGCATCTCGGATGGCGATTGGGTTGCCATCGAGAATCCTGAAGGGCGTTGCGTGCAGCGCGCTCGGGTGAGCTATGAAGTGGACCCGCGCGTCATTCATTGCGAGCATGCTTGGTGGTTCCCCGAACAACAGGGCGAAGCGCCGAATCTGTATGGGCCCTTCAAGGCCAATCCGAACAACCTCGTGCCTCACGAGATCATCGGCAAGAGCGGCTACGGTGCCAATTACAAGAGCGTCATAGCGAAGATCAGCCGCGTTGACGGTCTGGATTCCTAAGACGAAATGGAGGATGCGAAATGACAGAATACGCTTTGATCATAGATTATCGCTACTGCACCGGATGCCATGCTTGCGAAGTCGCTTGTCGCAAGGAGAAGGGCTTCACGGGCGAGGAGTACGGCATACGAGTAACCGAGCAGGGGCCCATCAAGCTGAGGGGCAAGTGGATGTACGACTTCGTGCCCATTCCCTCTAGCCTTTGCGATGCGTGCGCCGATCGCATCGAGCAAGGACGCAAGCCTGCATGCGTGCACCATTGCCTGGCTGCTTGCATGAGCGCCGTGCCTGTTGATGACATCTCAAGCGCCATGGCCGAGCTTGGCGAGAAGACAGTGTGCTTCATTCCTTAGAGGCTCTGCTGCCCCGGCCACTTTGCGGGCCGGGGCATATGATTGACCAATACGAGCAAGGAGACCACCATGTGCTTTAGACCTCCGGCGGCTACCGCCCAATTCGTCGAATGCCCCGAGTGCGGCAAGAAGGTGAATGCCGTAATGGGAAACATTCCGAATGTATGCCCGTTTTGCGAGGCTGACCTGGCAGCTGTCATCGCCGAGTTCAATGCGGCCAGCCAAGCTGCCGAAACCGGTGCCGAGGCAGCGCCTGCGGCTCCTGTGGCACCAACGGCCCCTGGTGCGCCGGAAGCGCCGAAGCCGCCTCAACCCTAGAGAAATGGGAGCGCACCGCGTCCACTTGGCGAGGCAAAGTATGTTGCTCAGGAAACAGGAGCGCACCGCGTCCCAATGCGCTCGGCAAATCCTCAAGCCAAAACGCTGCGAAACGGCCTTCGGCCGTTTCTGCGTTTTTGGTTTCCGGAAATGCCGAGTCACATCGAGACGCGATGCGCTTTCGCTTCAATGCCTTCAAAGGTCATCGGCGCGGGCCTTGAACGCGTTTTCGCATTGATGATGGCGCAAGCCGAACGTGCGCTCACCGTGCGTGGTGCAGGGCTACTTCTCGTCTTCCTGCTTGTCCTTGTCGTAGGCAGAGGGGCATACCTGGCCGGGAGGCATCAGAGTGGGCTCGCCCTCCTTGAGATGAAGCGTCTTGTCGTAGGTTTCGGTGACTATGGCGTCGTCGTCGCCTTCTTTGCCGTGAACGTATGAGACCATGGGCAGGCTCCTCCTCTACAGATGAAATGGTATGCTCATAACGATAATGGTTTCCAAGGACATGCACAACGAGCAAGTACCAGGCGAGGTCGCATTCTGGGCGTTCGGAACCCGGGTAATGGTCAAGGCCTATGCTGATGCTGCTGTTCGCCAGCGCGCACTGGCGGAAATGCGCATGGCCTGCCGCCGTTACGAGCGGTTGCTTTCGGCTTTCGATCCGTTCTCTGATGTGGGCAGGGTCAATCGGGCTAGTGGTCGGTGGGTTCCTGTGGCTTGCGAGACGTTCGACCTGCTGCAAGCCAGTCTTGGGTACTGCCGAATGTCGCAAGGGCGCTTTGACATCACTGCAAAGCCGCTCGTGGACCTCTGGGATGTGCATAAGGGCATCGTGCCAACCGACGAGCAGATCGATCAGGCCATGGCGCACGTCGATTATCGGGCCTTGAAGCTGCAAAGGCGAAGCGGCCTCTTGCTCGCTCGTCTCGAGGATCCCTTGGCTGCCCTCGACCTTGGTGGCACGGCGAAAGGATGGATCGCCGACGAGCTGTGCCGCTTGCTTGAGGAGTATGGCGTCGATTCTTTCATCATCAGCCTGGGTGGAAACGTCGTTGCCCGAGGCTGCAAGCCCAACGGCGCTCCCTTCATGGTTGGCATACGCGATCCGAACAATCATGAGCGCACCTTGGCGTCGTTGCCCTTGCGCGATTGCTCTGCCGTTGCGAGCGGCGTGACAGAGCGCTTCTTCGAGGAAGATGGGTGCGCGTACAGCCATATCATCGATTTGGCCACCGGTCGCCCTGTTAGAACCGACGTGCGCTCGGTGACGCTCGTTGGTCGTCGCAGCAGCGACTGCGATGGATTCTCCACCACGCTGTGCGCTTTGGGGATGAGGGCTGGCCCAGCCTATGTGCGCGAACTCTCATGCATCGACGTGGCCATCTTTGCTGGCGCACAGGGAGAAGTGGTGGAGGTAAGCTCTGGGGCGATTCGCCGAATATGCTAGAATGGCCTTCAGCGGCCGACAAGGCGGCCGTCCAAACAATACCTGGCGGTCCCGTTTTACCGGCCCCAACCTGGTAAGACGAGGATTGCGCGATCGCAGAGTCGCGCGTCTGGCAAGCAGACATTTCGAGCCGTCGCGAAAAAATCGCAGAGGACGGTTTGTAGATTTTGTGCGCTCTGATCATCTTCCAGCTTCATTTGCCACCCTTACACCATCATGTAGTGTTGCTGTTTAATGGCTACTTGTGCGTTGAAGGAGCTTCAATTTGGCGAAGCAAGATGTGATCGAGCTTGAGGGAACGGTCCTCGAGGCCCTGCCCAATGCGATGTTCAAAGTCGAACTCGAGAACGGGCATAAGATACTTGCCCACATCTCGGGCAAGATGCGCATGCACTACATCAAGATCCTACCGGGCGACAAGGTGACCGTCGAGCTTTCGGTGTACGACCTGAATCGAGGTCGCATCACCTATCGATTCAAGTAAGCAGCAAGCGTTTTCGCGTGGCGCTCTTGCAGTGCTGCGCGCATTTTCGCCTGGGCAACCGGGCGCGGGTAAGAAAATCATCGGCAGCGGCTGGCCGTTATAGATAGGCAAGATAAGGTGAGAACCGAAAGGAAGCAATCATGAAGGTACGTCCTTCGGTCAAGAAGATGTGCGACAAATGCAAGATCATTCGTCGCCATGGCAAGGTGCTCGTGATCTGCGAGAACCCGCGCCATAAGCAGCGTCAGGGTTAGGAAAGGATACGTTTTATGGCTCGTCTTGTTGGTGTCGACCTTCCCCGCAACAAGCGCGTGGAAATCGGTCTGACCTACATTTACGGCATCGGCCTTTCAACTTCCAAGAAGATCCTCGCGGCCACCGGCATCAATCCGGACACACGCACCGATGATCTGACGGAAGAGGAATTGTCCAAGCTGCGCGATTACATCCAGAACAACCTCACGGTAGAGGGCGACTTGCATCGCGAAGTCTCCCAGAACGTGAAGCGCTTGATGGAGATTGGCTGCTACCGCGGCCTTCGCCATCGTCGTGGCCTGCCCGTGCGTGGTCAGCGCACGCACACCAATGCTCGTACGCGCAAGGGCCCGCGCAAGCAAATCGGCGGCAAGAAGAACAAGTAAGGTTGACACATGGCACAGAAGAAGAAGACAACTACGCGCGTCAAGCGTTCCGAGCGCAAGAACATCGCTGTTGGCGCCGCGCATATCAAATCCACGTTCAACAATACCATCGTCAGCATCACCGATCCCCAGGGCAACGTAATCTCGTGGCAGTCTGCTGGCACGGTGGGATTCAAGGGCTCGCGCAAATCGACCCCCTTCGCTGCCCAGATGGCCGCTGAGGCTGCGGCTAAGACGGCAATGGAGCACGGGCTGCATAAGGTAGCCGTGTACGTGAAGGGCCCTGGCTCCGGTCGCGAGACCGCTGTTCGCTCCCTGCAGGCCGCTGGCCTGGAGGTTTCGAGCATCCAGGATTGCACGCCCATCCCTCATAACGGATGCCGCCCGCGCAAGCGTCGCCGCGTCTAGCTCTGAATTGAAAGGATTCATACCATGGCAATTGACAGGACTCCGGTTCTGAAGCGCTGCCGCCAGCTGGGCATCGACCCGGTGGTGCTGGGCTACACGACCAAAACGTCAAAGCGCCAGCCTGCGCGCCGTCGCAAGGAGAGCGAATACGGCATGCAGCTGCGCGAGAAGCAGAAGGCCAAGTTCATCTATGGCGTTCTGGAGAAGCAGTTCCGCAGCTATTTCAAGCGCGCTCTCTCCATGGAGGGCGTTACGGGCGACAACCTGATGATGATTCTGGAATCGCGGCTCGACAATGTCGTGTTCCGTCTGGGCTTCGCTCGCACGCGCAAGGAGGCACGTCAGACCGTCACGCATGGTCATATCACGGTGAACGGCAAGCGCGTCGACATTCCCTCGTACCGCGTGCGCCCGGGCGACCTAGTGGCTGTTGCTCCCAAGGCCAAGGAACTGCTCGTCATCAAGAGCGCCTTGGTCAGCAACGAGCGCGTCACGGTTCCGGCTTGGCTCGAAGTCGACATCGAGAAGCTGCAGGGTAGCGTGCTCTCGCTTCCTACGCGCGATCAGATCGATCTCGACATCAACGAGCAGCTCATCGTCGAGCTCTACTCGAAGTAATCGCGCCCTATTCTATTAAGGAGGCTATTGATCCATGACCGAGTTCATGAGGCCGACAGTCACAACAGAAGAAGTAAACGATACCGTTTCGCGCTTCATCGTGGAGCCTCTCGAGGGCGGATACGGCACGACGCTGGGCAACTCGCTGCGTCGCGTGCTGCTCTCCTCGCTCGATGGCGCTCGTGCGACGGCTATCCAGATCGAGGGCGTGCAACATGAGTTCACTACGGCCGAGGGCGTGATCGAGGACATTACCGACATCGTGCTGAACGTGAAGGGACTCGTTTTCCAGGCACTGAACGACGACGTCGACGAGGCAGTCGCGCACGTTTCTGCCGAGGGCCCGTGCGTGGTCACCGGTGCCGATTTGCAGGTTCCCACCGAGTTCTCGTTGGTGAACCCCGAGCACGTTATCGCCACGGTGGCCGATGGCGGCCAGCTGGAGATGTCTGTGCGCATCGGCGTGGGCCGCGGCGTGGTTTCCGCCGATCGCAACAAGCGCACCGAGGATCCCATCGGCATCATCCATGTGGATTCGCTCTTCTCGCCCGTGCGCCGTTGCACCATGCATGTGACCAATACGCGCGTGGGCCAGCGCACCGACTACGACAAGCTGGTGCTGGAGGTCGAGACCTACGGCTCCATCACTCCCACCGATGCCGTGCTGCAAGCGGTGAACATCCTGAATCAGTACATGGGTGCATTCAATGCCCTCGCCGACACCGACGAGGAAGAGGAGACCGAGGTGGCCTCCATCTTCGCGCCCGAGGGGCAGGAATCCAATGCCGAGCTCGACAAGCAGATCGAGGACTTGGACCTTTCGGTTCGCTCCTACAACTGCCTGAAGCGTGCTGGCATCCATTCCGTGCGCCAGCTGGTCGAGTTCTCCGAGAACGACTTGCTTAACATTAGGAACTTCGGTGCCAAGTCTATCGAGGAAGTGAAGGACAAGCTCATCTCGATGGGCCTGAACCTGAAGTTTTAAGCTGAGGAGTAAGTAACTATGAGACATCATTACAAAGGTCGCAAGCTGGGCACCAGCCCCTCGCATACCAAGGCGATGAAGCGCTCGCTCACGGCTGCCCTGCTGTACAACGACCGCATCAAGACCATCGAATCGCGTGCGAAGGAGATTCGCCCCGAGGTCGACCGCATCATCACGTGGGCCAAGCGCGGCGACATCCATTCCCGCCGTTTGGCCATCGCTCGTCTTGGTGGCGACAAGGAGCTTGTGCGCGAGGTGTTCGAGAAGGTCGAGCAGGGCATGTTCGCCGACCGCCAGGGCGGCTACACGCGCATCATGAAGCTGGGCCCGCGCAAGGGCGATGGCGCTCCCATGGTGATCATGGAGCTTTGCACCGAGCCGGTGGCCAAGAAGGGCGCTAAGGCAGACGCTGCGCCCAAGAAGGCCAAGAAGGCTGCGCCGAAGAAGGTCGCGGCCAAGGCCGAGGACGTGGAGGAGGTCACCGAGGTGACCGAGACCGAGGCCATCGAGCCCGAGACGCCCAAGGACGAGGTGCTGGAAGAGGTTGCTGAGGTTCTGGACGAGAAGGAAGCTGCCGAGGACGCGGAGCCTGCAGAGGCCGCCGACGAGGCCGCTGAGGGCGAGGCTGCCGAAGAGGCCAAGGAAGAAGCCGAGAAGGCCGAGGAAGCTGCTGCCGAGGAAGCCGAGGCTGAGCAGGCCGACACGGCTGATGCCAAGGAAGAGGAAGCTACCAAGTAGCTTTTCCAGCATAGGCGTTGCTGCATGGGAGGATGCTTTGAGGCATCCTCCCATTTTCTTTTACCTCCCGCTCTCTATGCTCGTGGAGACAAGGGGGTCAGGGCGAATCGGCATGGCATCATCGCGGGCGCCTCGGGTACGGGCAAGACGGTAACGCTAAAGGTTTTGGCCGAGGGCTTCTCGAAGGCAGGAGTGCCCGTTTTCATGGCGGACGTGAAGGGTGATGTGACGGGCATTGCCCAAGCAGGCGACGACACCGAGAACATCGCCAAGCGCGTGGAGAAGTTCGGCATCCAGGATTGGAGGCTGGAAGGCTGCCCCACGCGATTCTGGGACATGCTGGGCGGCGAGGGCATCCCCGTGCGCATTACCATTTCCGACATGGGGCCTGAGCTGTTGGCTCGCTTGCTGGGGCTGACTGATGTGCAGAAGGGCGTTCTGGACATCGTGTTTCGCGTGACCGACGACCAGGGCATGCTGCTGATAGACCTCAAGGACTTGCGTGCCATGCTGAACTACGTGGCCGAGCATGCCAAGGAATACGAAACCACGTACGGCAAGGTGTCGTCGCAGTCGGTAGGAGCCATTCTGCGATTGCTCATTGCCGTTGAAGACCAAGGGGGCGACATCTTCTTCGGCGAGCCCGACTTGGAGCTTGCCGATTGGATCGCCGTGGACGGCAACGGACAAGGCTATGTGAACGTGCTGAACGCTGCGAAGCTGATCAACAGCCCGCAGATCTATGCGATGTTCTTGCTGTGGATGCTCTCGGCGCTCTTCGAGGAGCTGCCCGAAGTTGGCGATGCGGACAAGCCCAAGCTGGTGTTCTTCTTCGACGAGGCGCACTTGCTGTTCAACGGCATGCCCAAGGAGCTGTTGGACAAGATCGTTCAGGTGGTGAAGCTCATACGCTCGAAGGGCGTGGGCGTGTACTTCATCACGCAATCGCCCAGCGACATACCCGATGCCGTGCTGGCGCAGCTCTCCAATCGCATCCAGCACGGCCTGCGCGCCTACACTCCGGCCGAGCAGAAGGCCGTGCGCGCTGCGGCGAAGTCGTTTAGAGAGAACCCGGCATTCGACGCGCAGGAGAAGCTTCAAGAGCTCGGTACGGGAGAGGCGCTGGTGTCGCTTCTGAACGAGGATGGCCAGCCTTGCGTGGTGGAATTCGCGAAGATCCTGCCGCCGCAATGCCGCATGGCTGCAGCCGACCCCGAGGTGATGGAGGCTGCGATGGCTGCCCAGAAGAAGCAAGAGCAAGCGCAAAAGACACTCAATTCGGTCATCGGGCAGATAGGCAGGGAAGCATCGCGGCAGATCATTCGCGGTCTGTTCGGCGCGCTGAAGAAATAGGGCAACCAGCTTGGTTGCTAGCTTATGGTGGCCGATCGAGCTTGATAGCGAGCCTTCGAGTAGCCGATCGAGCTTGCTATTTGGCTTCGAGATTGCGCCCGAGGCCAAAGCAGCGGGCGTCCATGGCCTGGGCCATGGCATCCCCATGGCGGAATAGCCCGATGAACGTGGCAGCGAACGCCAAGCCAACGTTTTGTGCACGGCGCTTCAAGGGCGCGGTTTGGGCGAAGCTGCCACGTGCAAGCTGGGCGTGTCGCACTGCGAGGAATTCCTGAGCGATATAGGGTATGAAACGCAGCGCCAGGGTGAGCACGAAGCCGATGCGCTCAACGGGCACGCCCACGTGGCGAAGGGGTGAGAGCATCTGCTTGAGAGCCGTCATGAGCTGAGTGGAGGTGCTGGTGAGGCATACTAAGAAGCTTGCTTCCACCAACAAGATCATGCGCACGGCTATCATGCCTGCTGCAGAAAGCCCTTCGGGCGTGGGATGGTTCCAAGCACCGAAGGCGAATGCGAAGGCTGCGAGCATGGCTACGGGCAGAAGCGGTATGAGCAGCCCGCGCCAAGAAAGCTGCGCCGCCACCGCACATGCAATTATCAAGGCCATACCAACGCCCATGGCAACCCACGAGTTGAGAAGCGAGATGGCAATCGAGAAGGCCAGCAGTGCCAATATCTTGAGCCGTGCATCGATTCGATAGGCAAGCAAATTGCTCGGTATGGTGGGTTGCAGGAAATCCATGCGAGCATTGTGCCACAGCTTCATCGTCTCCGAAGCGGAGCCCCTCCATTGGATGGTCGATGTGCGTGAAATCTGCGCCATTGCAACAACCAAACATATGTTCTAATATAGCTGCATGAGCAACGAGCGCATCATATTGGGAATCGATCCTGGGCTTGCCCATACGGGCTGGGGCATCGTGCGCCAAAGCGGCCCACGCATGGCATGCCAAGCGTATGGGTGCGTCACAACCACTACGGCAGTATCCCTCACCGAGCGCTTGGGCAAGATCAACGAGCAGATTGCGGCAGTGATCGAGCGGTACCGCCCCACTTGCTTGGGCATCGAGACCATCTGGTTCGGGCAGAACGTGACGGCGGCTTTCGCAACGGGGCAAGCTCGCGGTGCGGCTCTGGTGGCATGCGCCCAGGCAGGCATTCGGGTTGGCGAGTTCACGCCCAAGCAGATCAAGCTTGCGGTGGTGGGCGAGGGCAGCGCCGAGAAAGAGCAGGTGCAGTACATGGTGAAACAGCTGCTCGAGCTCGATGAGGTTCCGCGCCCTGATCACGCTTCCGACGCGCTGGCTGCGGCCATCTGCTTCATCACTCACGACAGCATCCTTTCGGAAAAGAGGTTGGCATGATCGCCTTTCTCGATGGGCAACTGGCAGGCAAGACGCTTTCGAGCGCCCTGATCAGCGTGGGCGGCGTTGGCTTCGAGGTGGGCATGTCGCAACGCTCGCTAGCCGAGCTTCCGCAGATGGGGGAGCGCGTGACGCTCTATACCTATCTAAGCGTGCGCGAGGACGACTTGTCGCTGTTCGGTTTCGGATCGCTTGAAGAGCGCGAGCTCTTCGAGAAGCTGATATCCGTAAGCGGCGTGGGCCCGAAGGTGGCGTTGGCCGCCTTGTCGTCTTACGAGCCAGGCAAGCTGGTGGAGCTCATTGCCTCGCAGGACGTCGCGGCGGTGCAGAAGATCCCTGGCATCGGCAAGAAGACCGCCTCGCGCATCATCTTGGAGTTGAAGGGCTCGCTTGAGATGGATGGCGAGAGCTTGTTCGGACAGCAGAAGGCTCAAGCGAGCGCAGCTTTGGCCGCAGCTCAGGAGGCGTTGCTCTCTATGGGCTTCACCTCCGCCGAGGCAAGCGTAGCCTTGAAGGATGCTCCAGAGGATGCCACCGAGGGTGCCTTGCTACAATATGCGCTGAAGCGCTTGGGTTCGCAGGGATAGCAGGTTAGGGCATGGCGATGGAGATAGAGGGCATCATGTTCGATGCGGGCGAGCATCTAAGCGGCTCGCTTGTCGATGCCGGTGTGTGCGATGCCCAGGAGGAAGGCACGCAGCGAACCATGCAGCCGAGCCTCACCGAAGAGGACCTGTCGATCGATCGCAGCTTGCGTCCCAAGTTCCTCGTCGATTACCTTGGGCAAGAGAAGGTGAAGGATTCGCTTGGAATCATGATCCAGGCGGCCAAGGAGCGTGGCGAAGCAGCCGACCACATCCTATTCTCGGGGCCTCCAGGCTTGGGCAAGACCACGCTTGCAACCGTGGTGGCCAACGAGCTCGGGGCGCATATCAAGGTTACGAGCGGCCCAGCCATAGCTCGCACGGGCGATCTTGCTGCCATCCTCACGAACTTAGAAGAGCACGATGTGCTGTTCATCGATGAGATACATCGCATGAACCGCATGGTGGAAGAGGTGCTCTATCCTGCCCTCGAAGACTATGTCCTGGACATCGTGGTGGGGAAGGGGCCTGCTGCTCGCTCTATCCGGCTCGATCTTCCGAAGTTCACGCTCATCGGAGCCACTACGCGCACGGGGCTTCTGACGGGGCCCTTGCGCGATCGCTTCGGTATGGCGTTTCGGTTGCAATACTACTCGCCGTCCGAGCTTGCCTGCATAGTGAAGCGCTCAGCACGCATCTTAGAGGTGAGCATCGACGAAGAGGGTGCCCTGGAGATAGCCCGCCGTTCGCGTGGAACGCCTCGCTTGGCTAATCGTCTGCTGAAGCGCGTGCGTGACTGGGCGCAGGTGCGCGGCGATGGTGCCATCAACGAGGATATCGCAGCGCAGGCGCTGAGCTTCTTCGAGGTCGATTCCATGGGGCTCGATGCCATGGACAACCGCATCCTGAAGATGCTCACAGTGCAGTTCGCAGGCAGACCGGTGGGGCTCACTACGCTAGCAAGCGCGCTTTCGGAAGACCCCGATTCGCTCGAAGACGTGTACGAACCATACCTGATTCAGCAAGGGCTCGTGGTGCGCACGCCCAAGGGACGTCAGGCTACGCAGCGCGCTTACGAGCACATGGGCATAGCTGCACCAGAGGGGGTTTAGCATGTTCGAACGCGATTACCTCATGAACCTGCTCATGCAGTTCTTCCGTGCGCTTCTGCGCGTGAACGAGGTGCGCAACAAGAAGGACGACCCGAAGCTTGCTTCCGAATTGCTCGAAGGGCAGATTGCCGAGACTCTTGAAATGGACGGAGCAGCGCTTCTGCAGCTTTCTCCTGATTCCATAGCTCAAGTGATGCGCGTGATGAACATCGACCCTAACGTAACGCAGTTCGTCGCGCGCTCGCTTCTGCTCGACGCGGTTTACCTTAAGCAAGCAGGCGAAGAGGGTCAGGCGCTCATTCGCGAAGGACAGGCGCATGCCATCGCTTTGGAGTACGGCTTTGATCTGCCCGAGAACGCTGCGGATTTCGAGGCCATCGTGGAGGGGCTTGAGGAAGCTGCCCTAGAAGGCGGTTTTTCCGATCAGGATGGCGTTGAAGAAGGCGGCATAGAGTCGCTATCGGATGACGCTTTGGGTGCGAGTCGCCCTTAGCGGGGCAAGAACTTACACCTCTTTAGAGTGCGCGTTCTGGAAGCTGATAGTTAGTCCATAAAGCTGTCTGCAAGGTAACCAATTGATAAAAAATCAAAATAAGGAAGCAATCGAGACTTTTTGGAGGAGATATAGCGTTATAGTGTTTTTGTGCTCTCGAAGTGAGAGCGTGCCGCCAAACGCCGCGGCGCATTGCAAAACTCCTCGGCGACAGTTGAGGGGCAAGAAAGAAGGATTGACATGGCGCAAGGTACTGTAAAGTGGTTCAACCCGGAAAAAGGATACGGCTTCATCTCTCAGGAGGGTGGCGAGGACCTGTTCGTGCATTGGTCCGAGATCCAGATGGATGGATACAAGACTCTCGATGAGGGCGCTGCTGTGGAGTTCGAAGTGACGCAGAGCGACAACGGCAAGCTCCAGGCCAGCAACGTTACGAAGCTTTAAGAACGAGCATAGTGCACGAGAGGCTCCCTGCGTTACGATGCGCAGGGAGCCTTTTTGGTTTACGGGAGGAAAGCGGAATCCATGCTAGAAGTCATCTGCCCAAAATGCGGGACTGCCATCTCACTTGAGCAATCAGACCTCGATTCCATCGTGCATCAGGTGCGCGACGAGGAGTTCAAGCGCGAGGTGGAAGAGCGCATGAGCATTGCCGAGAAAGAGCGCGACGATGCCGTGAAGCTTGCCATCGCCCAAGCGCAAGCTCAGGAAGCCGAGCGTATTTCGAAGCTCGAGGCCGAGCGCATTCAGTTGGAGGCGCAGGCGGCAACCGAACTGGAGAAGGTGCGGCTTGCGGGGCAGCAGGAGCTGGCAAGAAGCGAAGCCGAGCTCGAACGCGCGAATGCGCTCAAAGCATCCGAGCTCGAACGGCTGGCAACCGAGAAGGATGCCGAGATCACGCGCTTGAAGGCGCAAATAGAGGCGCAGGCGAACTCGGCGAAGACCGAGCGAGAGCTCGCGGTGACCAAGGCAGTCGCGGCAATCGAGAAGGAGCGCGACTCGCTTGCGGCTTCGCTCGACTTGCAGAAGGTAGAAGCAGCGCGCATCGAGGCCACGCTGAAGGAGCAGGCTGCCGAGCAGCTGAAGGCCAAAGACGACGTGATCGCCTACAAGCAAGAGGAGATAGACCGCATAAAGGACATGCGCGCCAAACTTTCCACCAAGATGATTGGCGAATCGCTCGAGCAGCACTGCCAAACCGAATTCGACAAGATTCGCGCCGTGGCCTTCCCGCGCGCCTATTTCGAGAAGGATACCGAGACGGTGGGCGGCACCAAGGGCGATTTCATCTTCCGCGAGTCAGACGAGATGGGCAACGAGGTCATCTCCATCATGTTCGAGATGAAGAACGAAAGCGACTCCGACTCCGTGAAGCGCACCAACGAGTCGCATCTGGCCAAACTTGATAAGGACCGCGCCAAGAAGAATTGCGAATATGCCGTGCTGGTATCGTTGCTCGAACCAGAAAGCGAACTGTACAACCAAGGCATCGTGGACATGTCCCATCGCTTCCCGAAGATGTACGTCATTCGCCCGCAGTTCTTCATCCCGCTGATCAGCTTGCTGCGCAACGCAGCGCTCGGTTCGCTCGAATACAAGCAAGAGCTTGCCTTGGTGCGCCAGCAGGAGATGGACATCACTACCTTCGAGCAAGACCTCGAGACGTTCAAGACGGGCTTCTTCAAGAACTTCAACGATGCTTCGCTGCGTTTCGGCGATGCGGTGAGCGCTATCGACAAGGCTATCGCAGACCTGCAGAAAGCTAAGGACAAGCTGCTGGTGTCGGAGAAGCACCTGACTGCCGCGAACAACAAGCTGGAGGGCCTGAGCGTGAAGCGGCTCACGCGCAAGAACCCCACCATGAAGGCTAAGTTCGATGCCTTGCATGAGGGGGAGGAAGACGCCTCCTGACGCGGTTGCGACTCGTTGAGGCCGCCTTCGCACTCATAGCCTCCAGGGCAATTGCATGTCTCGTCAGGCATGCATCGAAAGAATCGCATCTGTCGCTTGCTATGGACTAGCTCCAGTCCTCTAACATACTCAAAGCCCCCTTTGAGCTTCCATAGCTTCCCTGTGCCATGCACGCAAGGCACAGGCGCATTGACTCGCACGCTTGCCGCTGATGTTGAAGGCGGCCGCTTGCGCTTGCTCTCGCAGCCGAGAGGGAGTGGTGTAGGGTCATGGGAGTTTCGCGCGTTGGAAGAGGGGCATATGTCCTGTTCGCAATCGTAACGTTGGATGTAGGGTTCGGCAATCTGTCGCAGAGCGGCATGAACACGATGCTTCCCGACGTGATGAGCGCTTTTGGCATAACCATAGAAACAGGTCAATGGATCACGACGGGCTTCATGCTGGTCATGGCAATCTCGATGTCTCCGGCGGCTTACCTCTATCACAGGCTCGCCGCGCGCACCTATGTGATTGTGAGCCTGCTGCTGGCGCTTTGCGGATCGGTCTTTGGTCTAGCCGCCCCCAATTATCTCTGCCTTATGGCGGGGCGCATCCTGCAAGCTATCGGTACGGGGCTGTCCATTCCCTTCATGCAGACCGTTGCCATGGAATTCTTCCCTCCTGGGCGTCAGGCAACCCTGATGGGCGTGGCTGGCATTGCACTGAGCTTCGTTCCGAATATCGGTCCTGCCGTTGGTGGCATTCTGAACAGCTTCTTTGGTTGGCGTAGCTTCTTCGCATTGCTGATCGGCGTCTTCGCAGTTTTGCTCGCGTGTTGCGTTGCTCTGGTGCCTGCGCGCCAACCGGTAGAGGCGCAGGATCGCTTCGACTTGCCATCTTTCATCTTGTCGTCCATGGGATTCGGCGGAATCCTCATGTGCCTCTCCCAGATAGGCTATCAAGGGCTTTCAAGCGCGGTCGTGCTTGTATCCTTGCTAGTTGGGCTGGTTTCGCTCGTTGCGTTCTTCCGTCGACAGAAGCATCTTGCAAACCCTTTCATGGACTTGCGCGTATTCGAATCGGGGCGATTTTGCACAGGCTTGGTGGCATCATGCCTCCTGTTCGCATGCTATATGGGAGCCGTGCTGGTGATTCCCCTCTATATCCAGGATGTGCTCGGTGGCAGCTCGCTCGATTCCGCCTTCGTGCTGATGCCCTCTATGCTTGCAGCGCTTGTGGTCAATCCGCTTGCTGGTTGGCTTGCAGACAAAACGAGCTATCGCGTTGTCCTTGTTGCATTCGGCGCGTTGTTGGTAGTGGGCTCTGCTGGTTGTGCGTTGTTGGGAACTGGTGCCGATTTGCCGTGCCTGGCGGCTTTCCAAACGCTTCGCATTATTGGCGTATCAGGCCTCACGGGACCACTCACCACCTATGCGCTCTCGGGGCTTTCGCGCAAGCTTTCACCAAGCGGCAGCTCTGCGTTGGCTATTCTGCGTCAGATGGCGGGAACCTTTGGGACGGCTTCGATGGTGCTTTGCGTGGCATTCTTCTCTGGGCCTGCGCTTACCGGGGCTGTGTTAGCCAGTTTCCCTTATCAGGCAGCGCTCGTCTTCTCATGCGCTATGGGCGCATTGTGCCTTGCCACGATTATCGCAAAGGTACGCAGCTAGGGTGAATAGTGCTCATCGTGCCGATGCCTCTCGCCGAAAAAGCCATTGCGAGCTGCCCAAACATCGAACTTGTTGGGATTCCGCTCAGGCTCGAGCAAAAACCTCTTGACTGTGGAGTCGGTCGATAGCTTAGGGTTGAATCATCCCGGGCACGCTGTTGTGCCATTCAGGGCTTATCTGAAGCCGAGGAGAGGGGAGGTCAGGCGCTAAGCATTCGTAGAGCGTTTCGGTCAATGTTCATCTGAAGCGTCTTCGCAAGGAGGGAAAGGGGTATTTGTATGAGCGATACTACTGGAGGGTCGGTCACCACGGCAGGGGGCAAGTCTCCCGTCGCGCGTGCATGGGCCATCGTGATCGGGCTTGGTGTGCTGCATGGCTTCGGCATGGGCACCATCATGTCCGGTGCGGGCAACTTCGTGGTGCCGATCACGACGGAGCTAGGATTTCTGCCCAGCGAACTGGTTTTGTGGACCACGTTCTTCGGCGTTTTCGCAGCTGTGGCGCAGCTCACCTACGTTGGCAAGCTGTGGCTGAAGTTCGATGCTCGCATCCTGCTAACCGTGATGTTCCTCATCACCATGGTGGCCTATGCTCTGATGGGTTCCTATAGCGCACCGTGGCAATGGTGGATCAGCGGCGCGGTGGTAGGCCTTGCTGGTGGCACCTACTTCACGGTGTCGAAGCAGATGATCTGCCCGAACTGGTTCGCCAACAAGTCCGGCACGGCCATTGGCGTGGCGCAGTTCATCGGCCTTGCCATCGCGGCTGCCTTCTCGCCCATCCAGGCGATGATCATCGCCAACATCGGGTGGCGCTTGGCTTACCCGCTGCTCGCGGTGATCTGCTGCGTGTTCGTGCTGCCGTTCTGCTTGTTCGTCATCAAGTTCAGCCCAGAGCAGCTGAACATGAAGCCCGTAGGCTGGAAGCCAGGCGAAGGCGAGACCGAGACCGGAACCAGCGATGCACCTGGCGTGCCTGCGCGCAAGGCGTTCTTCACGGTGATCTTCGTGGTGCTGTTCCTGTGCGCTGGCCTGAACGCACTGGGCGGCGGCTTCAAGACGCTCTATGGCACCGCAGCCAACTTCTGGGGTTACGACGCCATGTTCGCAGCCACGATGATCTCGCTCGCGTCCCTTGGTGCTGCCATCATGAACCCGATCATGGGTTTCGTCATCGACAAGCTTGGTCCCTATAAGGGCGGCTATGTGTGCTGCGCCTTCATGATCTTGTCGTGCTGCTGCTTTGTGTTCTTCAATAGCATGCCCATGGCGATCCTGTTCGCTGTGTTCATTTTGGAGGCCCAAAGCCCGCTGCTGGCTACAGCCATCCCCTTGGCTACGCGCAAGGCATTCGGCCCGCGCGACTATCCGAAGATCTTCGCTCGCGTTGCCGTGGGCATGAGCTTCATTGGCGCGTTCTCGTCGCCCATCGTGGCTGTGATCTTCGAGACTACGGGTTCCTTCGATGGCAGCTTCCTGATGCTCGCCGTCATCGCGGTGCTCATCATCTTGGGCCTGACCTATGTGATGATCGCTCGCAAGAAGCTGGTTTGGGAGAATCCCGATGGTACCGAGGCCGACCAGTCCTTAAAGGATGCGGCCTAAGTCGACCTCTCCAGCAACTCAGCACAGCTCCTTAGGCAATATGCGCAACTTTCCCCCATGCGCTCTTCGAAAGAGCGCATGGGCTAGGGAGCTGCGCGCAAGAAAAGGGTTTGGACAGCTTTGGGAAGAGGAAGAGGAAGAGGAAGAGGAAGAGGAAGAAACGGCGGAGGTGATTCTGCTGTTTTTTTATGCATTCCGTGATTAA